>QIFJ01000179.1 GCA_003229755.1 Pseudomonadota bacterium | reverse complement strand
GGTACCAAGGGTCGTGTTCATTATCAACAAGCGGGAAAATCTATCTGTCATATCCATGGGCAGAGTGAGTCCGAGAAGCCCGCCCCAGTCCTGGCATACAAGGGTGATGTTATTGAGATCAATGTTTTCAATAAACGCGATCAGCATGTTGCGGTGGAAGTCGAAAGTATACACTCCCTCCTCTCTTGGTTTGTCCGAACGCTGTTGATGCACTCGCTGCGTTATAAATATTCTGGGGTGTATTTACAAAGTCTATGAACCGATGGTATGGGAGTGGTTGCAATAACGAGGAAAGGAATTGACCTTGATAAAACAACCAAGCCCTACAAGGAGACAGACCAAATGGTTTGCAGAAGCCCTGGACCCTGCCTCCTTGTGGGCAAGGCGGCCGAAGAATTCAGCTCCCCTACGTTAACAGATTTGAAACCATTTGGGAATACAAAGAAGCCTTCTTTTCAGATCCGATCGATTTTTTGGCTTATATCGGTCCCGCATGTCCCATCTGTGGCGATCGTGATTGTTATCAGGAAATTGACCCCTACTGGCGATATGCGATTGATCTGTTCCCGGAATTCAAGAAAGAGCAGGTCCCCATCGCCCGGTTTCTGTGTCAAAAGCATAGAAGCACCTTTTCTTTGTTGCCCATCCAGTTGATCCCCTATTTTCAGTACACGGTTAACGCAGTCATCGGGACGCTCTTTTTGGGTGTTTCCTGTTGGCGGATGGGTCAAACGGGTTTCTGTGGTGCGGAGGTCTCCGTAGAGCCGGAGAGCAACGTGACAGCATGGCTCATTTTTTGTTGGCTGATGGCGGTTGTGACCGGACTCCGGCGCGGCCATGCCGAACTGATGCTCTTTTACGATCTGAGTCGCATTCAGACTTCTGAAACAGGGGTGCCGTGGCAGGAGTTCTCGGACTATTTTGTGGTTTTCGGCATAGATACTGAGACAACACGGAGATCCCGGCTTCCCATCTTGCTCTACCGATACAGTCAGAGAACCAAGTTATTCCTCTTTGGCACGCCGTCTCAATACCGATCTGGCAGGGCATAGCCTTGCCCTCATCAGGGTTTCTGAAGGCAACTCCATCACTTTTTTATCAAATCCCGCCAGTTTTATCTATGGTTCCTGCTCATTTTGTGTTGACTGATCCGTCCATCTCCCCAGCAGAGCCATTTTTGAGAAATTTTATACAGAGCTTTGCTTAGTGTCACGGTTTCAATGGGTTATCCATGGGCCTCCGACAGCGGTCTTTTGCCGCATAACCCAAAACTAAGGAGGATACACACCATGGATGAAGAGATTCGAGAGAAAATCGCACTCAAACGTTACCAGGTCATCAGCCCTGTACTGGCTGAGCCCGCAAGAGCTCAAAACGAGTACTTTCGAAAACAGGCAAACATCGAACACAGTTTTCCCCATTATGGGATCAAGAAGTTCAGCGTTTCCACCATGAAATCATGGCTGCGAACCTATCGGAATGAAGGATTCGGGGGTCTCAAGCCCAACGCCCGTTCTGACAAGGGAAGACCCAGGCGGTTTGATGAACTCTTGATTCATACCATCGCGGTCAAGTGCAAGGCATACCCCTACTGGACTATTCAAAAACTCTATGAACACCTTCTGGAGCAGGAATTGTTAGGCACCCCCCCTGTGCACTACAACACCCTGCGGAGGATGATCAAAGATAATGGACTCCTCTCAACCAAGGACCGCACCGATGTGCGCAAGGCATACGAGGCGGAATCCGTCAACGACCTCTGGGTTTGCGATTTTATGCATGGCCCCCGGGTTCAAACCGGAAAAAAGTCGGTCAAGGCCATTCTCTGTGCCATCATCGATGATCACTCCCGAATGGTGGTGGGACACGCCTTCAACGCCTCTGAAACCATCAGCTCTTTGACCATTGTCCTGAAAGAGGCCTTCATGAGCTACGGCATCCCCAAGAGACTTTATGTGGATAACGGCCCCAGCTTCTCTTCTGATCTCCTGGTCAGGGCCTGCGCCATGGCCGGCATCTCCCTTACCCACTCCAAGCCATACGACAGCCCTTCACGTGGAAAAATTGAACGCCTGTTTAGAACGGTCCGGGATCGTTTCCTCTCCGGGGTCCAGAACGGGATCTCTCTCGAAGAGATCAATGAGGCATTCTGGCTGTGGCTAAAGGAGGATTACCACCACAAGATTCATACCGGCATCAAGGAAAGACCCATCGACCGATACAACGTTTCCCTTGAAAAAGCATCCATCCGAAGGCTTTCCAAATCAGAACTGGACGAGATCTTTCTCATGCGCCACGAACGGGTCGTCAACAACGATTCCACCATCAGCTTCAAGGGCGCAATCTATGAGGTGCCAACCGCATATATCCGCCAAAGAATCGAAATACGACATCCCATCGATGATCCGGATGACCTTTATCTCTATGACAACAATATCCGGGTCGGCAGCATCAAGTTGGTGGACAAAAAGGAGAATGCCCGCACATTCCGGCCTCAGAACATCCCCACCAACATCTCCTTTCACAAAGGGAGGGTTCAGCCATGAAGGATCTACAAGCCTGGTTCGGACTCAAGCGATTTCCTTTTGACAAAAATATCAAAGTCCACGATGCCGTGGACACCGACCCCTTCAAAGAATGCCTGGCACGTCTTGATTATATTAAACGAAGGGGCGGCATCATGCTCTTGACAGGGGACCCCGGGGTAGGAAAGACACTGGCCTTGAGACGCTTTGTGCAAACCCTCAATGAAAATCTGTTCAAAACTTATTACACGCCCCTTTCAACCCTCAGCCGTGCCGATATCCTCTGTCACCTAAACCGCATGCTCGGTCTCACACCAAGAATGTCCAAAAGCGCTATCTATACTCAGATCCAAAAGGCTTTGCTGGAATCCAAAGAGCAAATGGCAAAAACCGTCCTTCTCATCATCGATGAGGCCCATCTGCTGCAGACAGGACCTTTGGAGGAACTCAGGCTCCTGACTAACTTCAAAATGGATTCCTATGACCCCTTCATTCTCATCCTTTCAGGACAGTCCGATCTTAGAAGGATTATGGATTTTGCCGTCATGGAGCCTTTCAATCAGAGAATCGCCATAAAATACCATATGCCACCCCTGCGGCCCGAGCAAAGCAAACTCTATGTCACTCATCACCTCAAACTGGCCGGCGCTAAGGAGCCCATCCTTGATGAAAAGGCTCTTGAAGCCGTCCATGAAGTGTCTTTTGGAATCCCCAGAAAAATCGGCACCATAACCGAGCAGGCCCTCACCTACGCTATGTTCGATCAAAAACAGACCGTCAGCGCGGACATCGTTCTCAAGGTGAAAAGCCTCGAAGGGTAAACAATTAAAAGGAGGTGCTATTATGTCATCCCATCCGGGCAGTTTCAGCCGTAGCGAAATCGAGCAAATCGTAATCATGTTCAGGCTCGATCTTTACAACCACGGTCTCCACTATGGCCCTCAGGCCATCCGAGAAGAAATGAAGCGTAAAACTGTAAAACCGCTACCTTCTATTAGTACCATCAAACGCATCCTCTCCCGAAACTACCTCACCCACCGCCGAACCGGCTACTATCCCGAAGAACATGAACCAATGACTATGAAATGAGTTTTAACCCAAAGGAGAAAACCCTCATCGAACTACACCCCACTCTGATCGTCACACGTCCTCTTGGAGATCTCTTCCCCCAATAAAACGGGCGCATATCATCCCCCTAAACGGGCTCACATCCGCAAGGGGGGCTATCCCTAAACAAAAATCCATTTCATCGGTTGCATCATCTTGGTGATTATTACAAGAAAATATCAAACACTATTGTCAAACGACCTCTACACAAACCATCTCTCAGTCAAAATAATACCTTAACTCCAGGACAGAACAACGAGGTAATCAACAGG
>QIFJ01000211.1 GCA_003229755.1 Pseudomonadota bacterium | reverse complement strand
AAGTAATCCAATTTCCAATGCTCTAATGTCTAATACTAAGTGCACTTACTCCTCCCTCTTTCCTTCTCCCTACGCACTTACACACCCATACATCGTTACGCCGATACTCCGATACCATGGCCGGAACCCTGAATAACCAAATCCAGATCAGGCCGGGGTTTTAGTGAATCACGAAGCGAAGCTAAAAGGGGGTTGCGAAGGCGAGTGATTACACCCAAAAACTCGGCCATTCGAATATCGAATTTCCGACACCTAATGCTCTAATGTTCTACTCCCCCTCCCGACTTCCCAAGCTCTACGGTGAAAAACAAAATATTGACCTTAATCAATGCTATCATTATTGATATTGAGTTTTGATACTATTCGGAGGTGCTGTCATGGATACAAGTGAACTTGCTAAAAAGCTCAGAACACTCATAGAGGCCGAACGGGCGGGTGTATTTGTTGCCAGGGCGCTTCTCGCGGAAGTTGACGATCCTGATTACAGGTCTCTTCTGGAGGAGATCCTTGACGGTGAGAGGGACAGCTGCAGGCTGCTTGGACGTATGATACTGCGCCTGGGGGAAAAATCCGGAAGTGTTGTCGGTGATTTTCACGAAAAGGTGATGGCCCTCGATGGCGATGACGAGCGGCTGAAACTGCTCGTTAAGGGGCAGGAGTGGGTCGTCAGGAAGGTTGATGAGCTGCTCGATGGCGATCTCGAATCCTCTTTTGCAGAAGACCTCAAGGAGATGAAAAGGGTCCATGTTCTGAACATCGACCTGTGCAAGCAGTACCTGGATGGCCTCACTTGAGAAAGTGCATCCTTTTGCTGATCGCGTTCTTTCTCTTGCTTTGGGTTCCTGCCCTCCAAGCTGCCTGTACCACCTGTCACAGCAAACGACCGGAAATAGTAAAGATGCATGATGAGCTCGCATCAACCGGGCAATCCTGTTTCGCCTGCCACGGCCCGGCCAACAAGCTGAAGGGCAAGAAGATGCCGGTGTCACCAAAAGAAATAAGGGCTGAACCGCTTTGTAGTCCCTGCCATGTTAAGTAATAGTTTCTAGTTTCTAGTTTCTGGTTTCTAGTAAAACCATGTGAACATATCTGTAAAAAATAGTTTCTGGTTTCTAGTAAAATCGTCTGAACATGACCAGAAACTAGAAATTAGAAACTAGAAACTGGCCCAAGGCTTCCTATCTCTTAAACAGAAGCCTTGGGCCCACATACTTCATAACCACATCCATAGCGTCGCGATATTCAGACTTGTAACAGTGTTCCGGGCAGTTTCTGCAACTGGGCTTTGGATCCAGCGGGCACAGATAACGCATGACGATGGCGTGTTTGAGCAGCTTTGCGCACTCATCGCAAAGCTCCCTGCCCTCTTCCAGCTTTAGTGGCACTTTGGGGTAATCGAAAATGAAGGGGGTTTTTGACAGGTCTTTGTGATTCCCCCTGCAGAACATGTGAACAAATTCCAGGAGCTTTTCCGAATCCTCCTGAATTCTGGGGTCCAGATCGAGTTGTTTTTCTTTTTTCAGGTTCATATCCTCTTAATAGAGCGTTCGATATTAGAGAATTAAATTGCAATAAGAGCTTTAACGCTGGGTGCCGCAGGCCGCCCATCCGGTCGGACCGCAGGGGACCGCAGAAAAAATCTGGGTTGGGTTATATGTAAATGATCCAAGATCAAAAACCACAAGATTGCTTCGTTGCGCCGCAACCAGCGATACGCCTCGCAATGACGCTGGCCTTTGGCCAAAGGTTCTAGTTTCTGGTTTCTAATTTCTATTAAACCCCAATTCTCTGTTTTCTCCGTGATCTCCGCGGTGAACCCAAGCCTTACTCTGCGGTTCTCTGCGATAAGGGCTGCCTGGCCCTCCCTGCGGCCCTCTGTGTTACAGGCTCTTATCTCTTCAGATGAAACCCAAACCCAGGTTTTTCTTAGCGAGCTTTGCGCCTTTGCGTGAGGCAGACTTATTCTTTGTGCTCTGTGGTTCTGGGGTGAAAACAGATTACAGCGCGAAGCGCTCAAGCGCCTCAACATCCAGCACACGAAGTACGCCAGGTGAGCTCTCCTCTACAATTCCGTCATCCTTGAGGCGTGTCAATGTCCGGGAGAATGTTTCAACGGCCATTCCGAGGCTGTTCGCAGTTTGACCCTTACCGACTGGAAGCTCAATCGTGCCGGTTTCCCGATCCATATTCTCAGCAAGGTGCCTGCACAATCGGGAGGTGGCGTCCATAAGGGCCAATTCTTCTACTTTACGGGTCAGAATGTGCAGATAATGGGCAAGATGAGCGACAAGATTTATAGAGAGATCACTGTTGGATCCCAAAAGTTCAGTAAATTCATCGTTAGGGATGAACAGCAGTTCCGATTCTTCAAGAGCCTCTGCGAAGGCTGGATACTGCTGGTTAATATAAATCGCTGCCTCCGCGAAGGAGTTTCCGGCATGGACAAAGTGAAGTATCTGCTCCTTACCACCCGGACTGATCTTAATGAGCTTGATTTTACCCTTAACAAGGAGAAAGAAACCCAAAGCGGCCTCCCCCTCTCTGAAAAGCATCTCCTTGCGTTTCACCGTCCTGGGCCGGGCCATCCTGGCGAGCATGATGAGGTGATCTTCCGAGAGTCCCGAGAAGATAGGAAAGCCTGCGATCGCCCTGGCTCTTTCTTCTAGAGTCGCATCAAGCATGAGCTCTTCCGTTCCTGTTATGTGGGGTCGTGTTATCTGAGGTCCGACCCCAAAATAGCAATATATCAAAAGAAAGGACTTCCATCAGGAAGTCCTTACATGTAAATGGAGCGGGAAACGGGATTTGAACCCGCGACATCCACGTTGGCAACGTGGCGCTCTACCACTGAGCTACTCCCGCTTAAGGGGCACATATATAGCAAAAGATCGGTTTGGTATCAAGGAGTTTGTAGGTTGCGCAACGCAAAATAAACTCGAACTCCTATCCAAAACTCATTCCGCTTATCCTGAATCCTGGTAACTGCCCGCTTCTGTCGCATAGTCCCTGAAATAAATATACCCGGACCATAAGGTAAGGACAAGCGCCGCAATTAACAGAATATATCCCAGCTGACCGAAAGGTATGCCCAGGAATGGGAAGTTCACCATCAAACCTATGACCGCCAGCACCTGGATCGTTGTCTTGAGTTTCCCCGGGAAATTAGCCGGGATCACTACCCCGCGAGTAGTTGCGTAGGCTCTGAGACCGGAGACAGCAAACTCCCTTGAAATGATAAAGGCAACTATCCAGGCGGGAGCTCTTTGAAGGTGTACGAGCATTATCATTGCAGTAGCTATGAGCATTTTGTCCGCGATAGGGTCTATAAGTTTTCCGAACTCGCTTACCTGGCCAGTTTTTCTGGCAAAATAACCATCAAGAATATCCGTTATTGCTGCTGCGGAAAACACCAGAGCTGCCGCAATACCGAAAGCTCTTCCGGAACGGATAGTTAGCAGGATAACGGCTGGTATCGCCGCTATTCTGCCTATAGTAAGCCAGTTTGGAAGAGTGTTCAGTTTCAATGCTGCTCCTTAGATTTTGTTATGAAGTTCTTTCGAAAGTTAGAGGTATTTCATCCCTTGAAACATGGAACTTGCCGTTCGACAGGCTCACGGCCCTGAGCTTTGTCGAAGGGGAACCTGGAACTAATACCTAGTTACTCCTGCCTGAGTATATATGATACCGTTTTAATACCTTCTGGACATAACGCTCTGTCTGGGGGAAGGGCGGAATACTGCCATACCTTACAACGGAGCTGGAACCCGCGTTATAGGCAGCCAGGGCCAGGGAAAGGTCCCCTGAAAAACGTTTTAACAGGCTCTTGAGGTACCTTGCGCCGGCCATTACATTCTGCCTCGGGTCCCAGGGGTTCTTGACTCCAAGGTAATCCATCGTCTCCGGCA
>QIFJ01000014.1 GCA_003229755.1 Pseudomonadota bacterium | reverse complement strand
CCTGTTTTCACTTCTCGCAGAAGACCCCGAACAGGTACGGGAAGAAGGCGGCGCCGCAAATTACATCCGCGTTCGGGCAACGGGAGCTCTGTTCGTTGAGGAGCTCGATTACTCCGTGATCCTGGAAAAGAGGGTTGAGTCCTCCGAATTTGAAGACAGCAGCTACTTGGTCGATTCCCGGGAACCGTCAACGGAGCCAGACAGCCAGGTGGATATAGAACCAGTAACCCCGGCGGTTTTCGAGGATTTGGCGACTACTGAAATTTCCCAGGAAGAGATGCTGAAACACAAGTTCGATGAGCTGGACGGGGCCACTCAAATTACGGATTACAGGAATATCCTCATCGATATCCGGGGAATCCTTCGGGCTGCCGATACCATGAACCTTGACAGGTATACAACAGTAGTGCTCCGTCACCTGGGGAAACATCTCATCAGCCAGAGACCTGAAGAGGTTCTGTCAATGACCAGGGAAACAGTCAGAGAATTTACACGGCCGGATCTTATGGAGGCCCTTGCCGGTGAACTCGCTAAACGGTCTACAACCGACCGGGATGCGATAATCGAGGTTCTGAGGTCGATCAGCGAAGTCTCTATACCGGCACTTTTAAAACGCCTTTCCGAAGAGGAAGAGGCATTCGGCAGAAAGACGATCCTGACAATTCTCGGTCAATTCGGTGAGGCGATCCGCCCCTACCTGTACGAGTGGCTCGATGACGAGAGATGGTATGTCCTGAGGAACGCCATTGACCTTCTGAGCAACGTAGGAGGAAGCGAGGATTCCAAAAAAATCCGTGAATATCTGGATCACGAAAAACCCCAGGTCCGCCTTTCGGCCCTCCAGTTTCTGACGAGGCACCCGGTTGAAGTTTCGGAAAGCAGGATCCAGTCTCTACTGAACGATCCCGACAGGGAGATAAGGTCCAGGATGATCTACGCGCTAGGGGCTCTCAAGGGGAGAAAGGCTCTCGGCCAACTGATAGAACTGGGGAAAAAACCCACCGTCGGGCAGGGTGATGTCCACACTAGAGAAAACGCCATTAAGGGAATTGGACGGGTTGGGGGAGAGGACTCAATAAGGTTTCTTCGAGGACTTCTCGAAAGAAGGTGTATACTGAATCGCAGCGGCTTTGACAGAATCCACAAGGCGGCCGTTGAGGCGTTGATCAAGATCGGGGGATCCAGTGCCGCTACGGCGTTGAATGCCATCCTCAAAAACCATAAAGGTGACTCCCGCAGATTGGCGGAGGATTACCTGAGAAAATGGTCGAATCGGGAATAATAAGTTGACTCAGGATGCCAAACAGATAGAAAACTACCGGAATGTAATAAAATTCCTTGATAATACCGTTAAGAACGTGGGCATGTATCCTGCCAACCACCCTTCAGTCGTCGCTCCCATAAAGAGGATATTCGAGTCGTTAGAGGAGATCTTCGCTGATAAGGATGAAGTAGTCATCGGCATTATTAACGGTGTTCTCTACGTTAACGACTACCTGTTTTACGAGGGAACAGTAAGCTCAAATCATATTCTCCAGATGCTGGAAAAGTTCGCCGTAGACGATCTTGTTATTCTGAATGGAGCCAACGAAAATGAGATGCTCGATCTTGCCGGGATACTCAGTTCCAAGGGCGAGGGCAGGGATGACTTCATCAGCCTGCTTGAGGAAAAACAGATGTCAAGAATCGGCCTTAAGAGCTTCTCTTTAGGTGAGGCCGATGAAGGTGATCTTCCGGTAAAGGGGTTGAAGCTTTATCACGATACCGTAACAACGATGAGGCATCTTTTCGGCGAGATCGGGTCGGGGCAACTACCGCCGTTCAGGGAAACAGAGGAAATAGTTGACGGTTTCATGAGCCAGTTCGCCGCCAACAGGACCCTGATGATACTCCTTTCGAGCCTGAAGAGTTACGATGCCTATACTTATCAACACTGCGTCAACGTAGGGATCCTGGCGCTTGTTCTCGGTGAAGCTGAAGGGCTGGATGAGCAGTCCGTCAGGTTGGCAGGTGTGGCCGGGATGATGCACGATGTGGGCAAGGTAAAGATCCCTCCGGAGGTGCTGAATAAGCCGGGAGGTCTTACACTTAGGGAATGGGAAGCCATGAAGGCCCACCCGGTGTTTTCCGCTGACGTTGTCCGGGGGATGGGGGGGTCCGAAGAGGTGATAAACGCGGTTGGCGGTCACCACATGCATTATGACGGTTCAGGGTATCCGGTCCAGTCTGAAGGTTCAGGCCCGAGCAACCTGGCTGCCCTTATTGCTGTTGTTGATGCCTATGATGCAATTACTACTGTACGTTCATACAAAAAGCCCATGGATCCTGTGGAGGCGATGGAGTATCTGCGGAACGGCAGAGGGACTCGATTCAAACCGTCACACGTTGACTCGATGATTAATATCCTGGGCCAGTACCCGCCTGGGACCATAGTGCGTCTGGACAGCAACGAGATCGGGATGGTTGTCGAGACCGGACAGCAGCCTGGAAAACCTGTCATTAAAATGATCATCAATGATGACGGCAACCGGTTTAGCGAGCCCTGGGACCTTGCGCTCTCCGGACCTGACGGCCAGGCCAGGCTGGTCGTATCAGTAGTCAATCCGGCTGTTTATGGGCTGGATCCTGTCGTGAACTAACCCCGAAACTCACTCCTCAACAGGCAATGGATGTAGATTCCCCAGGGCGTCGGCAGCCCTTGCTCTCAGAAAAGGATCAGTGGTCTGGGTCAGGACGTTGATAAGGGCGGCTTCGGCCTTGGGATCACCGTTTCGCCCCAGGGCTTCAGCAGCCACGATCGCCACGTCTGTATCGTTGCTGGCCAGGAAAGGTAGAATGAGATCAGTTGCCTTGGTATCCTTGTAATAAGAGATCGTTTCAAGGGCGATCTGGACCACAGATGTGTCAGGGTCATCGAGACATGTGGCAAGGGGGATAAAGCCCCTCTCAGGCAGGTTGACCTGGAGAGACTTTATCGTTGCGACCCTGATATCAGGATCCGCGTCCTGCAGAAGTGAGATAGCCTTGCCAACTGATTCGTTAGTGTTAAGATAGCCCAGAAAATGAATGGCCCTGATGCGATTTTGCGTATCGCCGCCGCTTGCTGCATCAAGTATCCTGTCGATCCTTGCGAGGCCCTCAACCCTGTCAAGGGCTCTTGATGCGGATCCGCGAACTATCTCTTCCGGGTCCTTCAGGGCCTGCACGAGTGCCTTTTTTCGGTCTTCGAGGGACATGATCGGCTCCCTTCGGGCTTCTGTGTTTGAGGTATGATCTGTCTGGTTATTGGTAGAGTCGTAAAAAGTCCATCCGTGGCTTTTTACTCCGCGGAAAGTGAAAAGTGTCATTTTCACTTTCCTCACAAATCGTTGTCATTGTCGAAAAAAGTCCGTGAGCGGCTTTTTGCTCCGCGGGAAGCGAAAAGCGTCGTTTCCGCTTCCCTCACGGATCAATGACTCAAGGTTTACGTCATTGATTCGGGCGCCAATGCACGGGCGCGATCGTAATTAACCTGCGGTGCAAGTCATTGATTTAGGCGCCCTTCAACGGGCGCGTTGATAACTTTTTTCGAAGTTATCAATTATTTAATATCGGAAAAATTATATGGTAATTTTATGTGTTTAACAAGTTGGGTTGTTAGTATACTGGAAACCAGAAACCAGAAACTAGAAACTAGAAACTCATAAAAACAGGAGGTATTCGTGCCGAGACTACCCAGGATCGTTGTTGCCGCTCTGATTATCACATATCTGGTTTCGCCAGTTTCGCAGGCCTGGGGGGCTGATCCTTCTGAAGCCACCATGGCTGTCGACGGCGGGTGGCTGGTTTACCGACTGTCTGCGGAACCCGCGACCCTTAATCCTGTTACAGCTACAGATGTTTACGAGGGGAGAGTGAACAGTTTTA
>QIFJ01000058.1 GCA_003229755.1 Pseudomonadota bacterium | reverse complement strand
CTTCCTTTTCGATCTGAAGCTGAACTATTCTCCGCTCCACTTCATCGATCTCCTGGGGAAGGCTGTCGATCTCAATACGAAGCCTGGATGCGGCCTCATCCACAAGATCGATGGCCTTATCCGGAAGAAACCGGTCCGAGATATAGCGGGCAGAAAGAGTCGCTGCCGCTACAATAGCTGAATCGGTGATCCTCACACCGTGGTGGACTTCATAACGCTCCTTAAGGCCTCTCAGGATAGCGATAGTATCCTCGATGGAGGGTTCGGTGACCATTACCGGCTGGAACCGGCGTTCCAGTGCAGCGTCTTTTTCTATGTACATCCTGTACTCATCAAGGGTTGTGGCGCCCACACATTTCAACTCCCCCCTCGCCAGGGCGGGCTTGAGCATGTTGGAGGCGTCCATCGAGCCTTCGGCCCTGCCCGCTCCCACAAGGTTGTGGAGTTCATCGATAAAGAGAATTATCTGGCCCGCAGCCTCCTGTACTTCAGTGAGAACGGCTTTTAAGCGTTCTTCGAACTGCCCCCTGTACTTGGCTCCGGCAACGAGAGCACCCATATCAAGGGCAACGATCTTCTTCCGGGCAAGACCATCGGGGACATCCCCGGTTGCTATTCTCTGGGCAAGCCCCTCAGCGATCGCCGTTTTCCCGACTCCGGGTTCACCGATCAGCACAGGGTTATTCTTGGTTCTTCTTGAGAGGACCTGAACAACCCTTCTTATTTCGTCATCGCGTCCGATAACCGGGTCAAGCTTGCCCGCTCTGGCAAGGTCGGTAAGATCCCGGCCGTATTTGAGAAGTGCCTGGTACCTTTCCTCCGGATCCCGATCTGTAACCCTGTGGCTTCCCCTGACGCTTCTTAAGGCTTCGAGGACCTTTTCCCGGGTGATATGAGATCCACCAAGGATACCGGCAGCCCTGGAGGTGCCGATCGAAAGTATGGCCAGAAACATATGCTCTGTGCTTATGAACTCATCCTTTAACCCTTCAGCCTCATCCAGGGCAACGTTAAAGAGGTTATTAAGACCGGGGCTTATGTACGCCTGGTTAAGCCCCGACACGCGCGGCAGACCCTCAAGTTCCTTCTCGAGTAAACCTGTGACCGTGCCCGGGTTGCCACCCACTTTCTCAATAATGGGGGAAACAATACTCCCCTCCTGTCTTATCAGAGCCAGAAGAAAGTGTTCTATGCCGATCTCCTGATGTCCCCTGCTTTCAGCGTCTCTCTGGGACTCCTGAAGTGCCTCAGCGGCTTTTATTGTGAGTTTTTCCAGGTTAATAGCCATATTATTCCTCCAAACGTGGGGAAAATGCCCGAATTAAAGGTAACCATTCCTGGTGTCTTTTCAACCCGAAATCCGGTTTTCACTACGGAACAAGACAGTGCGCAGTGCGCAGGGCGTAGGGCGAAGGGCGTGTAGTGCAGTCAAAGAGCCCAGAGCCTGGCGCCTGGTTCCACTAATCACCAATCACGCATTACGCATCACGAATTTGGATCCTGGACTTTTAACAAACGTTGAACGTTGAACGCCGGCCATGGGCCGGCCGAGGAAACCATTGACAGCAGGATATTTTTGTTTAACTTGATATATAGGAGTATTTTATGATCGTTTTTGATCTGAAATGTGCAAACAACCACACCTTTGAAGGGTGGTTCGAGGGACGATCGGATTTCGAATCCGAAAAGGAATCCGGGCGTCTCGCCTGTCCGATATGCGGAGACCAGGAACTGGGGATCGTACCAACCGGCGGATACTATTCTAAAGGACATGACAGAAAGGGCGGTCAGACTTCATCGGGTGACTCTTTCGTGAAAGTCCTGACAGATTATTTCGAAAAGAATTTTGATAATGTGGGGAAAAAATTCGCGGATGAAGCGATCAAGATGCATTTCGGTGAAACCGACCTGAAGAATATCCGCGGAACCGTAACAGACGAGGAAGAGAAGGAACTTAACGAAGAGGGTGTGGAGTTTATCAAGATCCCAATGCCGAAATTACAAAGCTGAATCAGCTTTGCAATTTCAGTTTCTGGTTTCTAGTTTCTTGTTTCTCGCAAATCAACAATAAATATTGATGACTTCGTAATAAGTCATGGATGGACTTTTTACGACCCTATCAAAGTTGAAAGTTGCGAGTAAAAAACATATTTTCATAAACTAAAAACCTTCAACATTAAACCAGCAACTGACCATAAAAAAAGGAGGCTGTCTGTGCAGCCTCCTTTTTTTATGGTGGGCGATACTGGATTTGAACCAGTGACTTCTGCCGTGTGAAGGCAGCACTCTCCCACTGAGTTAATCGCCCTGAAATATTTTCCCTTTTATGATTATTATATTTGTTATTAATCTTCTAGAAACCAGAAACTAGAAGCTAGAAACTGAAGCAGGGCGGTTATAATAACCGCCCTGTTTCAGAAAGATCTACCTACTGTAGCAGAGGTCAGTTTCCCGTGAACTACGCCTCTGGTTCCTATGAGCCTGTCGGCGAGCTTCCTTATCTCCGAACTCTTTCCCTTGACTACAATTATCTCGAGACAGAGATGATGGTCAAGGTGTACATGCAGGGCAGAAACTATCGCATCCCCCATTTCATGCTGGATATGGGTTAATGCTTCTGCCACCTCCCGGATGTGATGATCGTAGACAATGGTGACAGTGCCAACGGTCTCCTCGTCCGACTCCCACTCCCGCTCGACAATATAATCTCTTATCAGATCCCGCAGGGCTTCTGAGCGATTAGCATAACCGCTCTTGTCGATAAGTGAATCGAAACTGGCCAGGAGACTGTGTGGTATGGATACTCCGAAACGTGTTAAATTTTCGCTCAAATCAGACATTCCCGTGTTTTTCAAGCAAAACAGAATTAAGAGACCTTTGCCTTGGGGGGCCTTCCTCTGCGCTTCGGAGCCTCAGTTGTTGCTTTTGGCGAACGTCCCCTGCGCTTCGGAGCCTCAGCCTTTGCTTTAGGGGGTCTTCCCCTGCGTTTAGCCACTTGAGCCTTGGCCTTGGGCGGCCGTCCTCTCTTTTTTGGAATGGCTTTATCCTCGGTACTGACGGACTTATGTTCACGTTTCAGTGACCCTATTCTCTTGTCAACTTCCGCAATGTGAGTCACGATCTCTGCGATTTCTTTCTGTCCTTTTTCCGTCGGCTTTTTGTAGTTCTTGTAAAAATTCTCACCCAGATCCTCGAACAGATCTTTTCTCTGACGTTTCAGGGATCCAATCTCAATTTTTACCTGCGCAATCTTGGTAACCCTGTCCGCTTCGCCTTTTCCCTTCTTATAAACGTCTACGAGTTTCTTCCTGGCATCATCCAGAACGTTTTTAATTTTTTCCATCTCTTCTGGTTCCATGATATTCTCCTTTCTTAAGATAATTAATTGGTAATTTTATTAATTATACACAAATATTAAAAAATACTTCAACTTTAAAAAATTAATTTAATTTATTATTTTTCGCCTGCAGTTTCATCTTCTTTATTTAGCATACTTCCAACGATGCGTAAAATAAGGGAATATGTCATTAAGATCAGAAAGCGGGACCGAAAAAACGAGGATCTATGAGTAATTACCGACAAAATATTAGCCTTAATATTAACAAAAGATTTTTCGTAACTCCCATCAGGTCAGCAGGTTAAATCCGTAATAAAAAAACCAGAAACCCAGGATTATCAGGATAAACGAACAGAAGGCCATGAGCACTCTGTAGAATTTCGAACCGGCGATCTCCACTCCTCTGGAAGCTGCCGTTGAGATAAGGGTATACCAGGCAAGGTCCCCCGAAATATGTCCGGCGAAAAAGACCGCTATACCGACAGGCCCACTTTCCGCGGCCACTGTAAGATAGGCCAGACCTACCGTAGCCCACCACAGAGTCCAGTACGGGTTCGAAACACTCATGACGGCTCCGAGAAAAACCGCCCT
>QIFJ01000199.1 GCA_003229755.1 Pseudomonadota bacterium | reverse complement strand
CCGAAGAGTGCCCCTCTTCCTTATTCTTCCTCCCCCTTGAGGGGGGAGGATCAGAGGTGGGGGTGAAGAAAACGCCATCCCTCGCCTCGCAAAACGGCTCGAAGAAATTATTTGCGCGGTTATCAACGTTAAATTGAGCCGTTCCTTTCTCAGAGCAAGGTGATGCGTGAGGAAGTCGTCAGCTGAGGCTTTCATGAATCACCTCTCGCAGCAGGCGCGCCAGTACCTTGTCCTCGTGGTGGATGTGTTTGACGATCTCCTGCGCTCCTGGAGTAAGCCGGCGGTAACCCCAGTGTGACCTCCGCTTGGTTTCGTCCCAGCCTTCACGCTGGAAATAAAACGGCAGGTTGACATCGAAATAGGAAATACTGTCCGCGTCCTGGAGCAGATCTGAGCCGGGATCGCCGCCCACCTCATGGAACTCTACCAGCCTACAGGCCTCCGTGACGATGGCGCTTTCCACCCCGCAATCCTCCAGGAAGCCTCGCAACAGTCGCGCACCACGCCGTGCATGAGCCGCTTTGTAGGCATCGTAGTCAGGATGTTCTTCGCGCCTTATACACTCTGGAATAGCGCGGTCGATATCATGGGCCAGTGCCGCCATCTGCAGAGCCTCACCGGCATCCGGTTTCAGCCGCAACAGCCATTCCAGGGTGTTTTCGGCGTGACGCGGATCTTCCGGCACATGTGAACCTGCGATGAGCAGTCGGATTTTCTGTTTCGCACATTCGATGTTAGCCAACACTCGCAATCCTGACACGGCGCACGACCTCAACATTCATCACAACGGCAATAATCACAAGCACCGGGAGTACCATATTAGTCGCCGCTCCAAGAAAGATGAGAAACACACGTACATCCCGCCCCATCCGCAGCCCGGCCCCACTCCCGGCTCTGATGCGCTTGCGCATCAGGTTGTCGTATTTGTCGGCGGTGTAACTTAGCATGAACGAGCCGATAATAGCCATGAAGCCGGTGAAGAGAACCCAGCCGTTCGCTTCCCTTGCCAGCAGGTGCCAGGTCAAGCCGAACAGCAGGAAGGCGTCGGCATAGCGGTCCAGCACTGCATCGAACCAGCCGCCGAAGTCGCTGCCTTGGTACTTAAGTCTGGCCACTTCGCCGTCACAACCATCGACGATGGATGCGAACTGTGCCAAAACACCACCGATGAGCAAGAAGATATATCCACCCATCATAAACAATCCTGTGGCCACCAGGGAACACAGAAACAAGAACAGGGAAATTTGATTGGGCGTAATATCGAGTTTCACCAAATGGCGGGAAAACATCACGGAAATGGGGCGGTTCAAGTACCGTGATACCGGCCCGTCGGTCAGCTTGTCTCGAAGACGATCCAGCAGGGCCTTCTCCGCCCTTTTGAAAGCCGCAGGATCGTCCACATCGATCCAGAAACCGTTTGAAGAGGAGATCGCTTTGGCGCGTCCATCTTCAGCAAGGACACGTATCGCCCCGGACAGTGTCGTATCGCCGTCTTTCTCTCTATTTTGTTCCAGTGCCTCAAAGATGGCGGAAGAGCAAAGAAAAATACCGGTATCGAAGCCGTTGAAATCAGTCATCTCTTTGCCGATATCACAGATCTTCCCGTTTTTCACCTTAACGCGAGTTACATCATCCATGTCGATGAGGGGATTGTGAATATCGCTATCCACTACGAGCGCTACTTCTTCATCGGGCAGCGAATGGGTCGTCAAGGAGCGAACAAGCTCCGGATCAAAGAGATGATCCGCCATGAGCAGCAGAAACGGCTCTTGCAGAACATCCCGTGCCTTGAGCACTGAAAGTCCGTTTTCTTTCTCCCAGTCTTCATTCACCAGTGGTGTGATCTGAATTGCGAGACGTTTCGCCAGCCGTTCCAGAAAATCACGGACCAGGTTGCTCTGCCAGCCGATGACAACGTAAAACTCTTCCGCACCGGCTTCCATGGCGGAGCGGATCACACGTTCGATAAGGGGAATGCCCAGAATGGGGATGAGGGGTTTGCTGTCACCCCTCTGCTGCAGCCGGCTACCCTGGCCCGCTGCTATGATCAGACACTTGAGCCCCATCACGTTAGTCGCTATTGATAAAATTCTCTGTCATCTGGAACGCTTCATCGTCGGTGAACTGCCGCAGTGGATGTTTGCAAAAATAGGCCGATGGTGCTTCCAGTATGCCTCCCTGTCCCCGGCTCAAGGCCAGTTTGGCGCACCGGATGGAATCGATCGCTACTCCGGCCGAGTTGGGCGAATCCTCCACCGACAAACGCAACTCGAGATTCATGGGCACATCACCGAACAGCTTGCCCTCCATGCGGATGAAACAGACCTTGTTGTCGTTCTGCCAGGGTACATAATCACTGGGACCGACATGGATGTTGTCATCGTCCATGCGGTGGGCGGCTACAGCCTGCACCGCCTCGGTCTTGGACACTTTTTTGGAAGCCAGACGATTATGGTTGAGCATATTGAGAAAATCGGTGTTGCCGCCGGTATTGAGCTGGTAAGTGCGCTCCAGCTTAACTCCACGCTTTGCGAACAGATCAGTCAACGTACGGTGGGTAATGGTCGCCCCCAACTGGGCCTTGATGTCATCGCCGATTAGAGGGAGACCCGCTTCTTCAAAATGCTTTGCCCAGGGTCCTTCAGGATCACTGGCGATAAAAACCGGAATGTTGTTGATTAATGCCAAACCGGCCTTCAACGCACAGCCGGCATAAAACCTGGTCGCCTCCTCGGAACCGACCGGGAGGTAGTTCAAGAGAATTTCGGCGCCGGAGTCCTTCAGCATCTTGATGATTTCTTCTTCGGTCGCCTCCGGCTCGTCTGCCAGAACGAAAGTACATTTTTCGTCATAATTGTTCATGTGTTCAGAAAACCCATCCAGGATCCTTCCCATTTGAACGACAACTCCGGATTTGGGGAGGTCGGGACAGAAAACCGTTGTACAGTTAGGATCGGAAAAAATAGCCTCGTTAACATCAATGCCGACTTTGCGCTTGTCGGTATCGAAGGCCGCAACGACCTCGATATCGCCAGGTTTGTACCCGCCAATCTCCCAATGCATCAGGCCAACGGCATTTTGCGGGGACTTTTCCCGATAGTAGTGGATGCCTTGTATCAAAGAACTGACGCAGTTTCCAACTCCAACAATAGCTATTTTTATTTTGCCCATAGTTTTATTTGTCTCCTGTATAAGCATCGGCCAATCATCCCCGGGCTTTCAAGCCCGGGGATGGTTGGCCGCCCATAGTGTAGCCACGGGAGTTGACGTAGCGGAGGGGAATTGGCCATGATCTGTTCATGGCCAGACGGCTACTTTGCCGAGTGGGTTGGTGTCGTGAATGAAGAGTACCTACTGTTCAAATCCTTCCCATGTCCCATCTAAAAGTCTATTCATACGCTCTACCCCGCAACCCGCCCGCTCACTGGTCACATCCCCTGAATGAGCTGCTCGCCGCACATAGGACAACATTGCACCGGTGTGTTTGGACGCCCATGGTTGAAGTTGGGACAGCGACCGTTGCGCGTTATCATCTTTACGTTCCTTCCCTATCGCTGCCATTTTCGTTTCCTTGAGAGGCTTTGCCACCCGGCCTTTGGTTTGTCACCCAGTCGTCGATCTCCTTCCGGTTAAAACGCCAAAGAGCCCCAATTTTAGAGGCGGGAATCTTACCTTCCTGGGCCATCCGGTAGAGCTTTGTCCGGCTAAGTTTTAAGTACTCGGCCAATTCATCAAGAGTGAGCCATTTGTCGGTCTCCACAATCACCTCTCAATTACGATTAAGTGGCCCTCAATTATTGGATAACAATAGATATTATTGGATAACAATAGCTGCCATTGGATATTAGCGCATATTAGCGCATGATAACAGAAAATAAAGATTTTTGCCAGGGCAGATCAACGCGGGTGATACTGGCTTCGTATTGGGCACCGGGAGTCAGGCTCCCTGCGATATCCCCCCAGTGCCCCCCCTCTAATGATCAGTAATATGGGATTGGGAATTCCATGGAAAGTGTATCGAATCAAAAGGTTAGCTTGTAACGTTGTGATATTGACGGGTCTTCGATCCTTACTATAGACGGAAGAAGCTTTCAGGGCATCTCCACTCTGTGAATAATGTTCCTGACAGAGCGTGCCGTCCATGATCCTATTAAGCCCCTTGCAGTAAGGACTTCCTCCATATTAAACTTCTTAGCAATTGCGTTGAGGGACATCCCCTGATCAAGCCAATGCTTAATTTCTGGGTAGCGTTGTCTTGAGAAATCCTCCGCTTTGCTCACCCTGGCTTGGATACCTGGTTTCTCCCTTTTTCAGCTGCTTCCCGTGCCAGGTTCTGAGGGTTACCCAAGGTTACGCCTCTGGCCTTAGCTGCCTGAAGGGCTGCTCGTGTCCCTCAGAGATCATCTTTCGCTCATGTTGAGCCACAGCTGAGAAGATGTGAAGCGTGAACTCGTTTGCTTCCGGGAAGTCGCATCCCACGAACTCCACATTGGATTTCATCAGGTTTGCGATAAAGGCAACATTTCGTGTTAATCAGTCCAGTTTGGCGATGAGGAGTTTAGTTAGTCTCTGCTCCTGCTCAGGTTTCTGAGGATGGCGAAATCACCGGTGATTAGTGCTCTCTTTTTCAATCCA
>QIFJ01000244.1 GCA_003229755.1 Pseudomonadota bacterium | reverse complement strand
AGTGTGAAGAGGGGTCCGGCATGCACTTCGATCCCACGGCATTGGTGGAACTCCTCGACCCCGAGTCGGGAGAGCCTGTCAAAACGGGTGAGACGGGAGAGGTTGTTGTTACTCCCATCAACCCCGTAAATACACTGTTTCGTTTCGCCACCGGTGATATCTCCGCGGTAGATGATTCTCACTGTCCATGCAACAGGCCGTCCCCAAGATTAACGGCGATCCTGGGGAGGGTAGACCAGGTGGTCAAGGTTCGCGGTCTGTTCCTGTATCCGGATCAGGTGGCGGAGGCCATGTCAGCCTTTTCCGAGGTGAGACGCTTCAGGGCTGTTATCACCCGGGAACGGGCAATGGACGACATGACAGTGGAAGTAGAGAGCAACCTGTCCCTTCCGGCCAAAACTCTCGAAGACATCGGGGATACCGTCAAGAAGACAACCAAGCTCGGCACCAAGGTAGTTCAGGTGCCCCAGGGGACAATTCCCGAGGATACGCAGGTTGTTGAGGATAGACGGGAACTTGATTGAAACAAGTTGAAAGTTAAAAGTTGAAGGTTTAAAGCTTAAAGTATTTTAGTATGAACTTCCCTTTGCAACCTTCAACTTTCAACTGGACCATAATGCTTGCCGACCTGATAATGATAGTCCATCTGGCATGGGTAATATTCATGATAGTCGGCCTGCCGCTGGGTCTGCTGGTCAAATCCCCTACCCTGCGCTGGATCCACTTCATCGGGATGATGGTTACCGGCACCTTCGCAGCCCTTGGTATGTACTGCCCGCTGACTATATGGGAGGAGGGATTGAGGAGGGCCATTCAGCCCGATTTCAGTTATGGTGGCTCGTTCCTCGCACGCCATCTAGGACCGATCCTCTATCCTGACATTTCTCCGGCATTACTAAATAGAGCGTCTATGTTCTGGGGGTTGTTAACCCTTGCTTCAATGATAATATGGAAACCGAAGGTGCCTTCCTTCAGGAAAAGAAAGGGGGATCCTTAACGGGAGCTGTTCCTCGCCACCTCTGCGCCGGCCATTATGGCTTTCTCATTGAGCGGGATCAGGGACTTGTTACGCGCTGATATTACAGACTCCAGCGAAGATGTGATCTCCCCGGGAGTTATCGCACCCGAAAGCTCGGCGTAAGCACCCAGCGCCACCATATTTGTCAGCCGCACGTTACCCAGCTCGATGGCCAGCTCGCTCATGGATATCCCATGGACATCAAGGTCGTTTCGCTTTACGTCCTCCATTTTTGCCAGTGAATCATTTACTATCAAAAGCCCTTCCGGCGGCAGCGATTCCTGAAAGCGCAGGAGCGAAGGCTGGTTCATGGCAATAACACACATGGGATTGTCTACAATGGGTGAACCTATCTCCTCATCGGAAAACACCACAGTACACCTTGCCGTACCACCCCGCATCTCCACTCCGTATGAGGGAAAGAATGTTACCTCCAGGCCCTTCTCCATGGCAGTTTCGGCAAGAAGCTGACCGGCAAGTAGTATGCCCTGGCCGCCGAATCCGCTTATGAATACGTCGTAGTACATTGCGCTTCGCTTCAGTTTCTCGTTTCTAGTTTCTGGTTTCTAGTTAACAACTCGAAACAACAACTCAGAATCTTTGAATATTGTGTATAGGAAAATTTGCTTTGTATATTACCTGTATTTACGCTCCGCTTGGGTTTCTGGTTTCTAATTTCTTGTTTCTAGTCAGATTTAAATATCAAATACCAGAAACTAGAAACTCTCACTACACTACTTCCTTTTCCTTGAACACCCCCAGGGGGAAATACGGGATAAGCTCCTCCTGCAGACGCGTGATGGCTTCGGTGGGACTCATACCCCAATTCGTCGGACACGTTGAGAGCATTTCCACGAAGGAAAACCCCATATTCTTAAGCTGCATATCGAAGGCTTTGAACACCGCTTTTCTTGCCCTGAGGACGTTAGCCGGCTTATCAAGCGCGACTCTCGTGACGTAGGAAGTTCCCTCAAGCGTGGCCAGCATCTCAGCCATGCGTATCGGGTAGCCGTCGGTATTCAGATTCCTTCCGTAGGGGGAGGTCGTCGTCTGCTGCCCCAAAAGTGTTGTGGGGGCCATCTGCCCGCCCGTCATCCCGTATACGGTATTGTTTACGAATATAACCGTTATATTCTCACCCCTGTTGGCGGCGTGGACAATCTCGGCAAGACCTATGGAAGCCAGGTCACCGTCACCCTGGTAGGAGAAGACGATCATATCCGGCCTGGAGCGTTTTATTCCCGTGGCCACTGCTGGAGGACGCCCGTGGGGAGCCTCCAGGATATCGCATTCGAAATAGTCATACATCAGCACTGCGCATCCCACGGGGGCAACACCTACAGTCTTTCCGGTAATTCCGTAATGATCCAGGGCCTCGGCCACAAGGCGATGGGCTATCCCGTGAGTGCATCCTGCACAGTAGTGCATGATCTCATCGTTGATACTTTCCGGCCTGGCAAATACCTTCTTCATAAATTCAGGTACCTCGTTTATTTTCCAACTTTGGACTTTGCCTGCCCTGAGTTTGCCAAAGGGGACTTTGGACATTGGACTCAGCTTGACCAGGATAATATTTTCTAATCCGTTTCAAAACCTCATTGGGAGTGGGAATCCCTCCTCCGGGGCGTCCGTAGAACGAAACTTGTGCATCCCCCGCAACATTAAGCTTCACATCCTCAAGCATCTGACCGGTGTTCATCTCCACAACGAGGAAATCCTTGACCCTCTCCGAGATCCCGGCAAGCCTCTTTTTTGGATAGGGGTATACGGTAACAGGCCTGAACAATCCAACCTTCATTCCCTCTTTCCGCGCCTGGCCGACGGCGGTCTTGGCTATCCTGGCTGCGGTACCAAAGGCTGCGACCACGAGCTCGGCATCCTCGATCCTGTACTCATCGAAGCGGACCTCGTGCTTTTCGATCTCCCTGTATTTTTCCTGAAGCAGCATGTTGTGAGCTTCCAGCTCACCTTCCTTTAAAAGAAGTGATTTCAAGTGCCTGGCTGGACGTCCATCAGCACCATCAAGGGCCCACATCTTGGGTGGAGGTTCAGGTGCCTGCTCCCGTTCAACGATAGGTTCCTGCATTTGTCCCAGGACCGCGTCCGCAAGAACCATCGCGGGATTACGGTATTTGTCTGAAAGTTCGAAAGCCAGCATTGTGTGATCGTACATCTCCTGGACACTGGAAGGGGCAAGCACTATCAGGTGGTAATCCCCATGTCCACCACCTTTGACAGCCTGGAAATAATCACCCTGGGATGCCGCGATCCCGCCCAGCCCTGGTCCACACCTGACAACGTTTATCACGACGCCGGGAAGTTCCTGTCCCGCCATGTATGATAGTCCCTCCTGCATCAGGGATATCCCCGGGCTTGAAGATGAGGTCATTGATCTGATCCCCACAGCCGACGCACCCAGGACCATATTAATGGCGGCAAGTTCGCTTTCCGCCTGGACAAACTCACCCCCGATCTTCGGAAGTTCCCTGGACATGAACTCGGGTACTTCGTTCTGCGGGGTTATGGGATACCCGAAGTAGTGTTTGCACCCTGCCTTGATCGCCCCCATGGCCAGGGCGTCGTTACCTTTTACCAGAATTCTCGTGTTGTCGCTCAAATTCGCGCCCTCTCTATTTGAAGACTTCGATGCACATATCAGGACACATCACCGCACAAACTGTACAGCCGTTACACTTTTCTTCGGAGTCCACCAGAACTACATACTGGTATCCCTGGTCATTGATCTCCTTGCTCTGCTTTATCAGGACATGGGGACATACTTCAACGCACAGAACACAGCCCTTGCATTTGTCTATGTCTATCTTGATGGTTGGCATGGTCTCACTTTCCCTGACAGATGCGTATACCATTTTTTTCACCTGATTTCAGTATAAACCCGAAATCCACAATTGATAAAACAAGCTATTAAC
>QIFJ01000120.1 GCA_003229755.1 Pseudomonadota bacterium | reverse complement strand
CTCGCTGAGTGCGGCTGTGACAGTCGCTGCAGGATTTCTCGGTATGACACGTGAGGCACTCCTCGATCTGGGCTCCCGTTGCCTTGAGTGGATGAACAACTCTGAAACGTGATGTGTGAGTTTCAGGAACTCTCTCGGTCCTGACGGATCTTTTTGTAAAGTCCGGATTGAGCTCACCGCCCTTATGACAATCTGCACAGGAAGACAGTGTGTGACAGCTACTGCACTCCGCGTCGGGTTCGGCAGAAGCGCGGCCGTGCTGATTGACCCATAGTGGAGTATGTGTCTTCGTTGGTCCCAGAACAGTTTCTATTATATCCTCCTGGGTGTGGCACTCCATGCATACGGATCGTTCAGGGGTGATACTGAGAGCCAGGGGTTTGTGGCACTTTCCGCATTCACTCACTTCATTATCACGGTGCACCTCGTGGGAGAACCTCACGGCATGGGCCGTTCCGGCGATGATCAGCACGGCTGAGATTACGGCTATAAGTATTCCCACCAAACGTATATTGAGAGTAAATGGTTTGTTTTTCATGTCAGAGCTCCAGAGAAAAAGACAATCTGCCGGCCCAGGTAGGATTGGCCAGGATTTCATCATCACTTCGTTCAAGCCTGACCGCTAACCTGGATCTGGTTGAAAGTGTCCAGTCAGATCCAAGGAAGGCGGCGTAGCTCGTTACGTTATTTTCTCCACCATTCTCGGTATTGGTAAAGTCACCACCGATTCCGAGACTCAATGACGGCAGGACTGGGGCGGAAGCGCCCAGGGAAATCTCGGTCATCTTCCCCCCAAAGCCCTTGTGCTGGGTCAGGTCACCGTTCAGGCGGGAGTTTCCGGGAGTCCACCTGGCGCCAATCGTGTAGCGCCTGCCTCCGGCACCTTCGCTGAAATGCTCGCGAGCGTATTCTAAAAGATATCTTACATCCCTGACGGGAGTGAAGAGTAGCGAAAAAGATGATTCCTGGACAGGGTCGATAGCAAAGACACTGTAAATAGAATCGGAATCGAATTGAAAAGTGTTCTGGGAGTATTGAAACCCTGCCGAAAGGCGGTCTGAAAAAAAGAGACGTGTTCCCAACAGCAATTCGTGCAGAGTCCTGGACATCAGGTCGTAATTGATGGTGAAGTATGCCTTTGTAAAGCGGTACCATGAGTAGGACCAGTCAGCAGCCAGTAGCTCGGTGAGCAGGGATCCGTCGGAAAAAGTCCTCCCATAGTCCATGGAGAGATACATACCCGATCTGATGAGGTAGTTGAAACCGATCCCGAAGGCCCGGTCATTATCCGGTTCACCCCCTGTGACGTTCGCAAGAAATCCCCAGCGTGTATTAAGGGTAAAGGGACCTGTTGTCAGGTAAAATGATGCGCCATCCAGCAGTAAAGGTCCTGTAAGGGGACTGACTGTCTGCCTTCCCAGTGTGAGGGATTTATTCATCTCACCATCGGACAGAGAGAGGGCCAGAGAATAAAGCCGATTGAGCTCATCGTCATTCAGGTCAAACTCATTCTGAATGCCGGTGACCCTCCCCGAAGCTTCTATTTCTAATCTGTACTGTCCAAGTCTGCCCCTGGACCTGAGATCAAAGTATTCCGAAACGCTGGAGTTTGCGGTTTTATCCTCTTCCTCCCAGGAGTTGATCACAGTAACAGCCCTGCCGGTGATATCCGCCAGAGCGGAAGTCGGCATGATAAGGCAGGCAAGCACCAAGAGGATTATTGATGTTTTTAGAATGTTGTTTAAACCCGGCTGCAAGAAATCAGGCACCTTTCCCTTAAACAAAATTCAGGCTCATTGTTGATAACTTCGTAAAAAGCCATGGATGGACTTTTTACGACCCTATCAAGAGTGTAGATTTACAGCAGGGCCTGCTGGTTGTCAAAAGTTTTGGTGCAGGTGAAAAGGATGGGTTCCCCGAAGTTGGGGTATCTCAGTGCTTTGTTCTGCTGGGAGGATCCGGGATCAGCATTCCGTTGATAAGTTCGCTCATCTCTTTTGTGTGGTCAGTGGAGATCTCCGAAGCCAACTCGTACAGGATCTGGGATGGATCGGCATCATCAAAGAATGTGGCCAGGTAAAAAGATATTGTAAGGAGGCGATGTATGGCGTCTTCCAGTACTTCCGCCGCCCTCATGACTTTATCCGTGGAGTCGATTTCTATTATAGCCCAGCCCATGTAAGTCTCGAGGTCTGACTTTATCTCATTGAGGTAGGTGCTTATCTCGTTCCTGAAATCTTTTGCCAGCTTGTTTTTCACGACATGTCCTCCTCTGACAGGTTGCTCACCTGATATAGGTAAAATGGATTCTTGTCAAGGCGTCCCTGAAACCTTGCAAACAGTAACGCTACAGCCTGCTGTTTTAAGAATTCGCTGT
The DNA here is from genome assembly GCA_003229755.1 of Pseudomonadota bacterium. Lineage (GTDB taxonomy): Bacteria > BMS3Abin14 > BMS3Abin14 > BMS3Abin14 > BMS3Abin14 > SZUA-178. Next base: position 5,158 of record QIFJ01000120.1, on the reverse strand, counting down.
ATGGGGAGGGGTATGCCAGGATCTCGAACCTGGGGCTGCTTGCAGGAAGTGATGTTGGGTTGTATCATTTTCCTTATGCTGTATTGTAAGTAACTTCCGTAATTTGCACGAAGATGGAGAGATGAATGACAGCAGGTTCAGCTCAAACCAGCCCGATTGAAGCTGTTATTTTCGATATCGGAGGTGTTTTACTGGATTTTGACCATTCCAGGACCTGGAAATCTCTGGGGAAATTAGCCGGAGTTGACTGGGAGGAGGTAAGAGATTACCTGCTGGAAAACAGGCTCAGGATAGGGCACGAACTGGGGGAAATATCATCAGAGGAGATTTTCAGGCGGTACAGTCAAAAGTTTCAGCCGGATCTTGCCTACAAAGAGTTCAATTTGGCGTGGGCACAGATCTTCACTGAAAAGAAAGATGTGATAGAGGTAGCAAAGTCGATCTCCCAACGTGTGTCGATCTATGCTCTTTCAAATACTGACCCGATTCACTTCAAATACATCGTTGATAACTATAATTTCCTGAATTTCTTCGACGGGAGGGTTCTTTCCTTCGAAACAGGCAGCAGAAAGCCGGATAAAGCGATTTTCAGAGCTGCAATCGACATGGCGGGATGTGATCCTGTTGCCTGCCTGTTCTTCGATGATATTGAAGAGCATGTCAGGGCGGCAGCGACGATGGGTATAACATCCCGCAGGTTCATCAGTGTGGGGCAGATGAAGACGGATCTTTTCGTGTGCGGACTCATTAACGAGAAGAATAAATAATGATGACTTCGCAAGAAGTCATCAACGCACCCATTGACGGGCGCCCAGATCAATGACTTGCACCGCAAGTCGTTGATTTGAGAGGTAAGTGAAAATGACACTTTTCACTTACCGCGGAGTAAAAAGCCACGAATGGACTTTTTACGACCCTAATAATAAAGATACCCGGGGTATAGCAATGAAAACTGTTTTCAGATTTGTGATCCTGAGCATGGCCATTTTGGTTCACGCAGATGTTAAAGCGGTACCGGCTGGCGAGGATGTTACGGGTAACTATATTTTAGATAACGGCATGGAAGTCAGGCTTATACGGGAGCAGACAACACCACTGGTAGGCACTCTGGTACTTGTAAAGACCGGTTATGCAATGGAAAATGTGGAGCAGAAAGGTTATTCCCATCTTCTGGAACATCTGATCTTCAGCGGGACCGACCGGCGCAGCAAAGGACAGATCATGAAGGAGGTGGAGGGTGTAGGCGGATACATTAACGCGTTCACCAGGGCGGATTACACCGGTTTTATAGTGGTGGGTCACAGGGACTACAACGATCAACTCATGGATCTTCTGTCCGATATCCTCTTTAATTCCATGATCGAAGGTACCGCACTTGAAAAGGCGCGAAGGGTTGTTGTGGAGGAGATCCTGAGGGAAAAAAGCAGGCCCGGCGCAAGGATCGATGAAGTATTCCAGAGGCTTCTATATCCGCAATATTCCCATACTGGCCTTGGAAGTGAGAGCAGCCTGTTATCCGCCACAAGACAGCGGATAAGAGATTTCTACCTGAAGACCTACCGTCCCGACAATATGATCCTCCTCGTGTCCGGCGGTTTCGATGAGGGGGCCGCTCTCCGGACTCTTGAGCGTACCTTCGGCAGCTTCCGACCAGGAGGCGAGACAGGAAATGCACCAGCCGCCCCGCCCCTGGCAGGGCGTCGTATCTACAATTTGAGGACCGGGGTTCCCGATGTCCAGGTGAGGGTCGGATTCGCCGGTCCTGATCCCAGAGATGATGACGCCGAGGCTCTTGAACTCCTGGGGTCCATTCTCGGTGGAAGAGGGGGGCTGCTTGCAAAGGCCTTTGAAAGCGCCGGCATGAAGCCACGCTCGGTGAGCGCATCGTTGAATATCAACAGTAATTTTTCCCGCTTCGTAATAATGGCCGATTTCCCCGGAGAAACAGACCCCCATAATGCTCTGGAGGTCATACTTACCGCGCTTCCCGCGGCAACCAGAGGAGTCATTACACCTGAAAGGGTGATCGAGACGCGTGAAAGGCTGGTATTTGAAGAGACTGTAGGTCGTGAGAAGATCCACTATTTTCTCATGGAGAAAGCTCCATGGGCTATATCAGGAGCACCAGGACAGGGGTTGTCGGCGGGAAGGTGGGATAATCTGGGTCCGGATGAACTGGACAGGGCCTCCCGTTCCTTCCTGATAGATAAACCTTACGTTGCCCTGCTGGTCGTTCCCGAAACCGGCCTGGATGTGTTAGCGGGAACCCCCCGGGAACTTTTATTAAGGAAAACAGTTGATAACGGAATCACTATAATCGCCGAGGAGCGTCCAGGCTCACAGCTGTTTTCCTTGCACCTGATGACCAGGCACCGTTCATCTCTGGAACCTGAAGGGAAAGAGGGCATTGCGGATTTTATGCACCGGTTGCTGACAAGTGGCACTGACGAACGTTCAAGGGAGGAAATAGAGGATGAACTGAGGAAACTGGGTGTTTCCCTGTCCACAGCAGGGAATCCGAATAACCCCTTCGGCAACTTCTATACTTCCCGCACCTACTCATACATCAGAATGGAGTCTCTTCTGGACAAGGCCGAAAACGCGGCATCTCTGATGGCCGAGATAGTGCTTTCACCGTCTTTTCCCGAAAACGAGATCGAAGATGTTCGAAAGAAAATCCTGGATCTTATATCATACAGAAACTCTCGCCCCTCCTCCGTTTCTTCAACACTTCTTGCCCGGGACCTTTACGGCGGTGTACTTGCTGGTGATGTACTCGGTACATCTGATTCCATTCAGTCGATAACAAGGGAGGACCTGCAGGAATTTCACGGAGAATATTTCACAGGAAATAACATCATCCTTTCAATAGTGAGCGGCTTGCCCGCGGCCGAATCAATGGAAATTGCTGAATCCCTCTTCAGCGCGCTACCTGAAGGAAAACCACCGGCACCAATCGTTTTGCCGATCACAAAAAAGCAGCATGTTGTAAGGCGGAAGCTGGGCAAGCCCCAGGGAGCCCTGGCTATCGGTTCCATAACCGGTGAAGCTGAAAGGGGCTACATGCCGGCATTGTCTGTGGCCTCGGGAATATTAAATCAGCGGATCGCTTTTGTCCTCAGGGAAAAAGAGGGTCTTGCCTATTCAGTGGGAGCGTCACTTTCAAATCTCGATGGCCGCTCCCTGTTTCTGCTCAGTATGGGTACAGCGCCGGATAACATAGAGAGGGCAAGAAAGAGCATCCGGCGCGAGATAGAGTCCATTCGCAGGTCAGATGTCACGCAGGAGGAGATTAATATAAGAGTTAACGCCATCTCTGGCCGATTGCAGAGGAGGATGTTGTCCTCCATAAACCGAGCTTATTATCTGGGGCTCTCGGAAAAGAACGGGCTTGATCATACCTTCGGTGAAGATTTTCGTGAATTACTGATGTCGGTGACCCCGGATGAAGTAAAAAGCGTCTGGACGAGATACCTTCCCCGGAAGAACCTGGTAGAGGTTATCGTAAGGTAAGGTGCGAGGATCACGGTGCTGACGAAATCCATTGCAACACTGGTCCTGCTGCTGCTGGCTTTGTTTTTGTTGGCACGATGGCAGGAAAGGCACGCTATTTTCTTCCCAACGAGGGAATTTCTGGGTGAGCCTTCACGCTTTGGGTTGGAGTACGAGGATGTTTATTTTAATGCCGGTCCGGGTGTTAAGCTTCACGGATGGTACGTTAAGGGCAGCACGGACACAACGGTCCTGTGGCTTCACGGCAATGCGGGCAACATATCAGACCGCGTTGAAATTCTGGTTTCCATGACCCGGAACCTGGGGGTTTCCAGCCTCCTGTTCGACTTCCGCGGCTACGGCAGGAGTACAGGAAAACCTTCCGAAAAAGGTCTTTACGCGGATGCCGAGGCGGCTTTTGACTGGCTCGTCAAAGAGAAGAAGACGGACCCTGGATCAGTGATCGCCTATGGTCACTCCCTCGGGTCGGCTGTTGCTGTTGACCTTGCTGTCAGGGAAAAGGGAAAGCTGGGCGGTATGGTACTGGAAAGCCCCTTTACCAGCGCGAAAGAGGTGGCGAGGATGATGTACGGTGGCCTTCCTGTGGACCTGCTGATGACTATGAAGCTGGATAATATTGGAAGGATCAACCAAACGGACACGCCTCTCCTGATCATTCATGGTGACAACGACGAGGTTATTCCGTTTTCCATGGGACAGAAGCTGTATGAGTCCGCACCGGAACCGAAGAGCTTTCTAAAAGTGCCCGGTGCCTATCACAGCGACAACTACGCCGTTGGGGGAGAAATCTACTGGAATGCGTGGAAAGAGTTTCTGTCATCGATTGGAGGATATCAGTAAAGTGTATCCATAAGGCCGGGCTTTTGGGTGTAATCACTCGCCTTCGCAACCCCCTTTTAGCTTCGCTTCGTGATTCACCAAAACCCCGGCTTGATACAATTGAGCTATCCAGGTTCCGTTAAAAGGCCCTGAAGCCTTTAACCTGGTTTTACCAATTACTAATCACCAATCACTCATTACGCATCACGCATCACGAACTTGTATCAATTAACCTGGGACATGGGTCTTGGGTCCTGGGACAGCCAAAATGGTTTTTACATTTTGGCTCCCTGAAACAGGACCGCTCCAAGAACCAGAAATCCGGCAGAAACAGCGCTGAGAACGAGAAGGTCAACAGCCGGCCCGAACTCGGACACACCAAGGAGGGCCCACCTGAGACCGTCAACGCCGTAGGTCAGGGGGTTGAGATAGGCGAGCACCTTTATGAAGGCAGGGAGGTTGCCCAGGGGAAACAGGGCTCCGGAGAGGAGAAAGATGGGCATTATCAGAAAGTTGAAGATAAGCTGGAAACCGTGAGGATCCTCCATCCTTGATGCCAGGGCGACCCCCAGGCTGGAAAAAGAAAGCCCTATCAGGCCCATAAAAACCAGGGCGAGAATGATCCCCCCGGGAGAAGGAACCCTCACCCCCAGGAGGAAAGAGATCGCAAGGAAGATTATGGCCTGGATAGACGCAGTGGTGGTTCCCCCCGCTGTTCTGCCAAGTACGATTGCCAGACGCGGGATGGGAGCCACAAGCATAACCTTCAGAAAACCGAACTGCCGGTCCCAGATAACCGATATTCCGGAAACAGTTGAGGAGAAAA
>QIFJ01000086.1 GCA_003229755.1 Pseudomonadota bacterium | reverse complement strand
CAGATGGTCAAACAGCGGTACGGAAGGATAGTCAATATCTCCTCCGTTGTGGGAGCCATGGGAAACGTCGGCCAGACAAATTACGCTGCTTCCAAGGCAGGTGTTGTAGGATTCACCAAGTCCCTTGCCAGAGAGGTTGCCCAGAGAAACATAACAGTCAACGCCGTCGCGCCTGGTTTCATTCAGACGGCGATGACTGACGCTATTCCTGAAAAGGCCAGGGAATTGCTGGTCAGCCAGATACCCATGCAGCGCCTTGGCACACCCGATGATGTGGCGTCTGCTGTGAACTTTCTTCTGTCGGATGCCGCTTCATACATAACCGGACAGGTAATTGCCGTGAACGGCGGGATGTACATGTAAGCATGATGGCTTCGCATGAAGTCATCGTTGTTTGTGTCGTAAAAAGCCATGGATGGACTTTTTACGACCCGGTCAAACATGAATTAGCTGGTAACTTGGAACACGCTATAAGGAGGACAAAATGGAAGTAACTAACAAGGTCAAAGAGATCATCGCTGAACAACTCAATCAGGATGCCGATTCCATCGACACCTCTTCACACTTTATTAATGACCTGGGCGCCGATTCTCTGGATGTCGTCGAGCTCGTCATGGCTTTTGAAGAGGCTTTCGATCTGGAGATCCCGGATGAGGACGCGGAAAAGATCCTTACTGTTCAGGATGCCATAAAATATATCCAGGAGAAGAGTTAAGAGAGTTTCTAAAGTGAAAAAACGGGTTGTTATCACAGGATTAGGAGCGGTAACTCCGGTTGGTTTAAATGTTCGGGAAAGCTGGGAGAACCTTCTGGCCGGAAAATCCGGTGTAGGTGAGATCACGAAATTCGATTCCGAGGCATTTGCTACCCGCATCGCCGCTGAAGTCAAGGGTCTGGATCCGGAGGAGCGGATTGACAAGAAGGAGCTGAGAAAGATGGATATGTTCATCGTTTTCGCCATCTTCGCTGCTCTGGAGGCCCTTGAGCATTCGGGTCTGGTCATAGACGAGACCAATGATGAACGGGTCGGGGTTTGCCTTGGCGCAGGCCTTGGAGGTCTTCCTTACATAGAGAAATATGCGGAGATCCTGATGAAATCAGGCCCCAGGAGGATCACACCTTTCTTCATACCCATGGTCATCGCCAATCTTGCCTCCGGCCAGGTTTCCATCATGACCGGCGCAAAGGGACCTAACAGTTGCGTTGTTACAGCATGCGCCACCGGTACTCACTGTATAGGAGATGCTTACAGAATGATCCAGTATGGTGATGCTGATGCAATGATGGCAGGTGGCGCAGAAGCTACGATAACGCCTCTTGCCTTTGCCGGCTTCAATTCCATGAAAGCCCTCTCAAGGAGGAACGATGAGCCTGAGCGAGCCAGCCGTCCTTTCGACAAGGGCCGGGATGGTTTTGTAATGGGCGAGGGGGCCGGGGTTCTGGTCCTGGAGGAAATGGAATCCGCCATCGCCAGGGGCGCTGATATCCTGGCTGAAGTCGCCGGTTTCGGTATGTCGGGAGATGCATTCCATATAACCGCGCCTCCTGAGGGCGGGATCGGGGCTGCTCAGTGCATGCGTAATGTGCTGAAGGATAGCGGTCTGGAACCTGAAGATGTAAGTTATATTAACGCCCACGGGACGAGCACACCGTACAACGATCTGTTCGAAACCCAGGCTATCAAGTCTGTCTTCGGTGACGCGGCATACAACATCCCGGTAAGCTCCACAAAGTCCATGACAGGCCACCTGCTTGGCGCTGCCGGTGGAGTTGAGTCTGTTATATCGGTAATGGCGATCATGAACAACAAGATCCCGCCGACTATTAATTACGAAGAACCGGATCCGGAATGCGATCTGGATTACGTTCCCAATGAAGCGAGGGAAACTGAGGTCGAGATAGCTATAACCAACTCCTTCGGTTTCGGCGGTACGAACTCCTGTGTGGCGTACAGGAAGTTCAAACCCTGATCTACTTCCCACGAAATTCCTTAACTTGCTGTGGACAGGATAGAAGCATTGTTATTAGACCTCGATGGTACCATTCTGGACATCGAGGTTTCTTTTTTCCTGGACACGATGACCCGGTCCATGGCGATGTATTTCAGGGATCTTGTACCGGATGAACTCTTTGAGTTGGGGCTTAAAGGGTGCATTCAGGAATTGACCAATAACCCGAGAGCGGATGGTGAGACTAACGAGGTTGGTTTCTTTAACACCTTTGAGGCGCTTACTGGTGTTGGTGCCATGGTCGCGAAGGAGAGGTTTGGCTCTTTCTATCGGGAGGTCTTCCCGGGTTTTTCACGCCATGGGGCTCCTGTGAGGCATGCCCGGGAGCTGATAAAAGGGACAGTCGAAAAGGGCCTTGTCCTCGTCCTGGCAACAACTCCCATATTCCCGAGGGTGGCTATCCTTGAAAGGATGAGGTGGGGTCAAATTTCCCCGGAGCCGTTTCACCTGATCTCGGATATGGAGACAACGCAGTTCTGCAAGCCGCAGGCAGAGTACTTTCTCGAGATCGCCGATGCTCTCTCGATCCGGCCCGAAAAGTGCCTGATGGTGGGTAACGACTCTTCCCACGATATGGCGGCCAAAGGTGTGGGGATGAAAACATTCCTTGCCAGCACATACAGGGTGGACAGGACAGAAGCTGCGACAGCACCCGATGCCACCGGTGACCTGAAGGAGCTCGGGAGGCTCCTGGGGTTTTGGTAAGGGATCGAAGGTATAAGTCTCCCGGGGGCTGGATGTATTGGTTCCTCTTCCGATTAGTTGGTTAGTTTATAATGAATGGGTTCCGGGAAAATAAACCCTTCGCCTTCGCAACCCCCTTTGAGCTTCGCTTCAGGGTTTTTTTCCCGGAACCCGTGATGGATTATAATATTTCAAGCCGGGTTTTTGGGTGTAATCACTCGCCTGCGCGTGGGGCTAGCTCCGCTTCGTGATTCACTAAAACCCCGGCCTGATGAATATGTTTTATTTCAGTCCCACTAACTGATTTGGAGATGATCCGATTTACATAATCAGATCACAATAGAATAGGACAGGTCGCTGTGGATGACAGGTACAGTAATTCACCAGGCAGCGCAAAAGACGTAACTCCCAGGAGGGAAAGTTACAGGGTCCACATAATCCTGTTCCTGGTTACGTTCCTGACGACCACGGCAGCCGGGGCCATGCAGCAGGGGATAAATCCGGTAAGTGATCCCATCGGTCTGCTCAAGGGGCTACCGTTCTCCCTGACCCTGATGACGATCCTCCTCGGGCACGAGATGGGGCACTACCTGACATCCCGGATCCACAGTGTGCCCGCTACCCTTCCGTACTTCATCCCGGCGCCTTCCCTGGTGGGTACATTCGGCGCTGTTATCAGAATAAAGGGGGCGATCTGGGACAGACGATCACTTCTGGATATAGGCGCGTCCGGTCCCCTTGCAGGATTTTTCCTTGCCCTGCCCGCATTATTCATTGGTTTTGCCCTTTCGGATATCGTACCGGCCGGTGGCGAATCCGGCGCCATCGCTCTCGGGGACAGCCTGATAGTTTACCTTGCCGGACTTCTGGCTGTGGGACACCTGCCCGATGGCAGTACGCTGCTGCTGCATCCCGTGGGTTTCGCGGGGTGGATCGGGATGTTTATTACATCCTTGAACCTACTGCCGGTGGGACAGCTTGATGGCGGTCACATCGCCAAGGCCCTATTTCCAGGCTCGGCCGACAGATTGGCCAGAGTAGTGCATATCGCACTTATCATTATGGGTATTGTTTTCTGGGAGGGTTGGCTCATCTGGGCTCTTCTCCTGGTTTTCCTGGGAGTACGCCATCCACCTGTGCTGTTGCCTCACATAGATCTGAGGGTTTGTTGCATTCGCAATTTTTATACTCACCTTTGTCCCGTCTCCGTTTGTGATGCTGTAAATCGAGTTCCATGTTTCCCTTCGACAGGCTCAGGGCAGGCAAGTTCTATGTTCTAAGTCTGTGTAACTTGGATATTGGAAATTGGGTTTAGAACATTAGAGCATTAGGTATCGGAAATTCGAGATTCGAATGGCCGGGGTTTTGGGTGTAATCACTCGCCTTCGCAACCCCCTTTTAGCTTCGCTTCGTGATTCACCAAAAC
>QIFJ01000255.1 GCA_003229755.1 Pseudomonadota bacterium | reverse complement strand
ATTTCTTCAGCCACTCCATTTCCGGTGAGAACCAGTAGCCGTTGTAGATCAACTCCGAGAAACGCGGCACCAGGGAGTCTCTCAGGTGCATCACCTCCCGATCCATGGTCATGGATTCCACAGCGCGGTGGGCGTGATACAGAATGGTGCCGCCGGGTGTTTCATACACCCCCCGTGACTTCATGCCGATATATCTGTTTTCCACGATATCCATGCGCCCGACGCCATGCCTTCCCCCGACCTCATTGAGCTGTGCCAGCAAAGATGCCGGTGTAAGGCTCACGCCGTCTACTGCGTAGGGAACACCGTCCTCGAACTCCACGTCTACATATTCCGGTTTGTCAGGAGCCAGCTGGGGGGCAACAGACAGGGTGAACATGGATTCATCCGGTTCCAGCCATGGGTCTTCCAACATCCCGCCTTCGTAGCTTATGTGCATCAGGTTGCGGTCGCTGCTGTAGGGTTTTTCCTTCGTCACGGGAATAGGAATATCGTGCTTGCTTGCGTATTCCATAAGGGCAGTCCGGCTGTCCAGGTCCCATTCTCTCCATGGCGCGATAACAGTTACGCCTGGCATAAGGGCATGGTATGCAAGCTCGAACCGCACCTGGTCGTTGCCCTTCCCGGTGGCTCCGTGTGAAACAGCGTCCGCGCCGGTACGCCTTGCTACATCTATCTGGGTTTTTGCGATAAGAGGTCTCGCGATGGAAGTTCCGAGCAGGTAATAGCCCTCGTAGATCGCGTTGGCTTTCAAGGCCGGAAATATGAAGTCCCTCACGAACTCCTCCCTGACGTCTTCAACAAAAACTTCACTGGCGCCTGTCCTGAGGGCCTTTTCCTTTATGCCTTCCAATTCATCGCCCTGTCCGAGATCTGCGGCGAAGGCGATAACCTCACACTGGTACTCCTCCTTCAACCAGGTAAGAATAACGGAGGTATCAAGCCCCCCCGAGTATGCAAGTACCACCTTTTTCACCTTCGGCCTATTGCCCATAATATCTCCTGAATTGTTTCTCCCTTATAAGTCGGATTTCCGTGTTTCAATTTCTAAGTCAACTTGATCCGTGATCAAATCTCTTAGACCCAACCACGTTAGTCATTGGTCATTGGTCGTTGGGCACGTTATTTAACAATCCACTCCAGCAGCGCCTTCTGCGCGTGGAGCCTGTTTTCCGCCTGCTCGATGATAATAGACTGGTCATGCTCCATCATCTCATCGGTTATCTCCTCGCCCCGGTTGGCAGGTAGACAGTGCATCAATTTTGCTCCCGGTTCAGCGGCTTTAAGGATGCTGGAGTTGAGCTGATAGGGTGAAAGTTCAGTCCTGCGCTTCCTGGATTCATCCTCCTGGCCCATGCTTATCCAGACATCGGTGTAGAGGAACTGGGCCCCCGCGGCTGCGGCCTCGGGATCACGCTGGATCTGTATAGACCCCCCTGATTCTTGAGATAATTTCCTGCCTTTGTCGAGAAATTCCTCATCCGGGTCATAACCTTCGGGGCAGGCAAGCGTAAGGTTCAGACCCAGCATGCCGCATCCGATGATGAGGCTGTTCGCGACATTGTTTCCGTCGCCGAAATAGGAGATGTTGGCACCCTCCAGGCTGCCCCTGTGCTCCAGTACTGTGAGGAGGTCCCCAAGTATCTGACATGGATGGGCCCTGTCGGTCAGGGCGTTTATCACGGGAATGTCTGCCGCGCTGGCCAGAACTTCAATAGTGTCGTGAGAGTATGTTCTTGATACCAGTGCAGACAGGTAGCGGGAAAGGACACGCGCGGTATCGTGAAGAGTTTCTCCTCTGGATAGCTGCACGTCCTGGGAGCTCAGGAAGATCGTCTGGCCGCCAAGCTGGTATATAGCCACCTCGAAGGAGACCCGGGTCCTTGTTGAGGGTTTCTCAAACAGCAGCCCGATGCTTTTCCCGATCAATGGACAGTCAGAAGACCCCTGGGTTGACGTGCCTTTCATCTCCAGGGCGCGGTTTATCAAACCCGCCACCTCTTCTGGTGCCAGATCGCTGAGCGTCAGGAAATCTCTCTTCATGCTGGGTTACCTCCAGTGTTGTGGAGAGCGTCTGAGAGGGCTGATAGCATGCTGTTCATGTCCTTCTCAGAGATGGTGAGGGGTGGCGTGAATCTGAGAGTCCGCTCCTGAACCACAGTTACAAGGTATCCTTTCTTCATAATATCCTCAGCCACCGGTCCTGCCGGCCTGTCCAGTTCGAGTCCCAGCAGAAGACCGGTGCCTCTGACATCAACAACAATGGGGTGCCGTTCTGCCAGGTTTCGGAGTCCGTCCATAAGAAATTTTCCTCTACTGGCCGCCTGGACCGGTAGATCATCCTCCATCAGAGTGTTGATCGTTGCGATCGCCGCTGCGCATGCGAGAGGATTACCACCGAAGGTGCTTCCATGGGTGCCGGGACCGAGATGAGCGGCGATTTTTTCTGTTGTAAGAACGGCTCCAATGGGGAAACCGTTTCCCAGCCCCTTGGCAAGTGTGATTATATCCGGATCTACATCCAGAAGATCGGTTGCCAGAATGGCCCCGCACCTCCCCATCCCTGTTTGAACCTCATCCATAACAAGCAGGACGTCGTTTTCCCGTGACAGCTCACCTGCCTGTACCATGAAATCGGTTCCAATGGACCTAATGCCGCCCTCGCCCTGGATGGGTTCCATGATCAGTGCACATGCTTTCGGTAGAAATTTTTTCAAACTGTCCGTATCCCCCGGCTCTATATGGACGAATCCCTCAGGGTAGGGCGCAAACGCCTCACTGTGGTGTTTTGGATCTGTGGCAGTCAGGGCCTTCATGGTTCGCCCGTGGAACGCACCGAAAAGACTGATTATCAGTTCCCTTCCCGAACCGAACCTGTCGAAGGCATACTTCCTCGCGAGCTTGATGGAAGCTTCGATCGCCTCTGCCCCGCTGTTGCAGAAAAAAACCCTTTCTGTATTTGTCACGCCTGTCAGGAGAGAAGCGAGTTGTATCTGGGGCTCGTTGTAATACCAGTTGGAAACATGCACAAGCCTGCCTGCCTGCCTGACAACAGCGTCAACTACAGCCGGATGGCAGTGCCCGAGGTTACAGGTAGCTATTCCTGCAACGAAGTCGAGATACTCGCTCCCTTCCGCATCCCAGACTCTGCAGTCCTCGCCCCTGGTGATGACAACGGGATACTGCCTGTAATTGGGAAACAGCAATCCCTGGGCTGTCCGGGCAAGCTCAATATTCTTCATGCCGATGTCACTCAATGGATAATCTCCGTACCTATTCCCGTCTGCGTAAATATTTCAAGCAGCACCGAGTGTTCGATCCTGCCATCGATTATGTGGATTTTTGAGACCCCCTCCCTGAGAGCATCCATGGCAGCCTCTACCTTGGGGATCATTCCCCCATCGATTACCCCCTCCTTCAACATAACATCAATGGATTCAAAGCTCGCGGAGGAGACAAGTTCACCCTCCTCATCCTGAATTCCGGGGACGTCTGTCATCAGGATCAGCTTCTCAGCCTTGAGAGCGCCTGCGAGTGCTCCAGCAACGGAATCAGCGTTTATGTTGTAGGTATTTCCGGCCTCGTCAACACCCACGGGTGCGATCACGGGGATAAAATTTCCCTTGTCCATCTGGTTGATAATATCCGGCTCAACATGCGTCACCCTGCCAACCCGCCCGGGATCGATTATTTCAGGAGGGCCTTCATCATCCTGCTTAAAAACAAGTTTCTGTGCCCTGAATAAACCGCCATCCTTCCCGGTCAGACCAACAGCTCTGCCGCCGTGCTGCTGAATAAGGGCGACGATCTCCTTGTTTACCTTGCCGCCAAGCACCATCTCGACAATGTCCATGGTCTCGTCGTCAGTTACCCTGTGGCCCTTGACGAACTTTGATTCTTTTCCCATCTTTCTGAGTACCTCACCTATCTGAGGACCTCCTCCGTGGACTATCACCGGTTTGATCCCGATATACCTGAGGAGGATCACATCCTGGGCGAAGT
>QIFJ01000300.1 GCA_003229755.1 Pseudomonadota bacterium | reverse complement strand
CAATACTGATTTCGTGGCCTCTTTTGCCGGGTTCGCGCCTGCTCAAGATCCTGTCCTGACTGCCATCGTCGTGATAGATGAACCTGCCAGAGATATATACGGCGGAGTGATTGCTGCTCCTGTCTGGGCTGAGGTCGTATCCAAATCCCTGAAATATCTGGGGGTCGAGCCGGAAAAAAACCAGGATAACGACCATCCTTATCAGGAACGGAAGAAGAGAGAACCGGTAATTGCTGGTAACGGGCAAAGTTTAAAACCTGTTGACGAGCAGGTAATGCCGGATCTTAGAGGGTTGACGCTCAGGGAAGCTCTCATAAAACTCGTGGGATTTGAACACAGTATCGAGGTCAAAGGCTCGGGAGTTGTGGTGGGTCAGAGGCCGTCTGCCGGAAGACCTGCAGGTAAGTCCATATCCGTTACACTCCAGCCCAGGGTCAAGGACCGGCGCGTGGCCTTGATCAACGGCTGAACCATGAGATTAAGGAAGGTTATGGCCGGTATCGAAGGACTCAGTTTTCTGGGGCCCCATAATGTGGAAGTAAACGGGATCCGTTATGATTCACGAAGGATCAGGCCCGGGGATATGTTCGCAGCGGTGAGGGGCCAGACTCACGATGGCGCCGATTTTGTGCTTGACGCGAGAGATAAAGGAGCCGGCTCCTTTCTGGTTGAAAAGGAAATTGAAGGGCTGAAAGGGAGTTCTGTTGTTCTTACAGGTGATGTCAGGCATGCCCTGGCTATGGCTTCGAGAAATTTCTTCGGCGATCCGTCAAGCAGGCTTAAAGTGGTCGGCATTACAGGAACGAACGGGAAGACTACTACGGCATATATTGTCCATGGAATTCTGGAAAATGCCGGTGTAAACGCAGGATTGGTGGGAACTGTTCAGTATCTGGTTGGAGGAGAGGTCATCATCGCTTCCAGGACGACTCCGGAAGCCCCTGATCTTGCCGCTATGATGTCTGATATGGCTGACAGCGGCAGCACCGCTTGCATCATAGAAGTTTCATCACACGCTCTCACTCTAAAGAGAGTCACCGGAGTCAGAATGGAGGTGGCGGTATTCACAAACCTTACAGCCGACCATCTGGATTTTCACGAAGATATGGAAGATTACTTCGCCGCAAAGGCCCGCCTCTTCGAGGAGAGCGAGGTTGCCCATTGCCTTATCAATTACGATGATCCCTTCGGCAGGAGGCTGATAGAGAAGGCTAAAGGCAAAACTCTTCGTTTCGGTATGGAGAAGGGTGAGATCAGGCCTGACGGAAAAGTTCAGTGGGGAGGTTGGGGCAGCCGCTGCTCTCTCTACACGCCCTGGGGGAAGGTGGAGGTGGATTCCCCGATCCCGGGACTTTTTAATGTTTCAAACATTATGGCGGCGGTGGGCGTTTGCGGTCTCCTCGGCCTGGACGCAGACAGCATTTCAGAGAGTATTTGCCAGGTCCACAGGGTGCCCGGCCGTTTCGAGAAGATCAATTGCGGCCAACCATATATGGCCCTGGTTGATTATGCCCACACTCCCGACGCCCTGGAAAATCTGCTGAAGAACGTACAGGAAATCGCGCAGGGAAAGGTGATCCTGATCTTTGGATGCGGGGGTGACAGAGATAAAGCCAAACGCCCCAGGATGGGTGAGATCGCGGAGAAACTGGCAGATGTCATCTTTGTGACCTCCGACAATCCCAGGACTGAGGATCCGGAAAAGATCATTGACGATATATTCCATGGTCTGACATCGGATAATCCGGTTGTATGTAGAATTTCTGACAGAAGGGAAGCAATTCGACTCGGTGTAAGTGAGGCTGAATCGGGAGATGTGCTGATCGTGGCCGGAAAAGGGCACGAGAACTACCAGATAATCGGGGAGCGGACCCTGCCCTTTTCAGATTTGGATGAACTGGCTGAGGCGATAAGGAGATCCGGGGAGAGCGAACTGTGATCCAGTATCATCTCAGGGATATCATTGCGGGTACCGGGGGCGCGCTCATCACAAGCGCCGACGGACCTTCCCTGTTGACCGGCATAAACATTGACAGCCGGACGGTGAAGTCCGGCCAGGTGTTTTTCGCAATACGCGGTGAATTCCACGATGGCCACGATCATCTGAAGGAAGCTTTCGATCGCGGGGCTGTTCTGGCTGTTGTAGATAACGGTTTTGAAGCTTCAGCCGACAGGGTTCCGCCTTTGGCGCTAATCGTGGTGGGGGACACGATCAAGGCCCTGCAGTCGCTGGCCGCGTACTGGAGGAGTCGTTACGATATCCCACTGGTCGCGGTGGTCGGAAGTGTGGGCAAGACGACAACCAAGGAAATGGCGGCCCAGGTGATATCCACAGTGGGGCCGTGCCTGAAGAATGAGGGCAACCTGAACAACCATATCGGGCTTCCCCTTTCATTGATGGATCTGTCTGACTACCACCGTTATGCGGTTCTGGAACTGGGTGCCAATATCCCGGGAGAGATAGGGCTGCTCTCTTCCATAGCAAGGCCAGATGCAGCAGTCATTACACGGCTGGGCTGGGCTCACCTGGAGGGATTCGGCGATCCGGAATCTCTGGTCCATGAAAAAGGCGCCGTTTTAGATGAGCTTCCACCCTCGGGATGGTGTGCACTTAACTTCGATGATCCAAGGTGTGATGAGCTCAAAAACAGGGCGAATTGCGATGTTATCGGATATGGATTCGATTCCGGTGAGGTCAGGGCTTCTGAGATCTCTCTGGGAAAGGTAACTTCCTTTGTCCTTGAAACCCCCTCGGGAAGTGGTCGGGTGGGCCTGAACACTTTTGGCCGGCACTTTATCGAAAATGCTCTGGCGGCGGTAGCTGTAGCACTGCCCTTCGAGATACCCATAGAAAAGATAGTCAGCAGCCTTTCCGCATGGGATTCGCTGGAACAGAGAGGAAGAATTATTGAACCTGAACCCGGAGTGTTCTTCATAGACGATACGTATAATGCCAATCCCCTGTCCATGGAAACAGCGCTTTCGAGCCTCTCTGCCTTGAGATCGGAGGGGGTGACCGTGGCTGTCCTCGGTGAAATGAAGGAGCTGGGGAAGTTTTCAGATGAAGGACACACATACGTGGGGGGGACGGCAGGGAGGCTGGGCATAGATTACCTGGTTGTCGTTGGGGAGTCGGCGGGTCTAATGGCAAAAGGAGCGTTATCGGCCGGTATGGAAGCTGAAAAAATAATGGAATGCCAAAACGAGAATGACGCGGTAAAAGCCCTCTCCGGGCTTCTTGCCCCGGGGACCTGGGTCCTGTTCAAAGGCTCGAGGGCAGCCAGGATGGAAAGAATAATAGAGTATTTTACCGGTGATCAGATACCGGCTGAGGCGGGAGGATCCTGACTTGCTCTACAAGTTCTTTTTCTCATTAAAGACCGTCGATCCCGGTTTCAACGTCTTCCGGTACATAACCTTCCGAACGGCCCTCTCGGTGCTCACGGCCCTGGCTGTCAGCTTTATCCTTGGACCCTGGATCATAGGGCGCCTTAAGACGGCCCAGCCGGGCAACTATGTCCGGGAATACCTGCCTGAAAGTCATATCCTTAAAGCGGGCGTGCCGACAATGGGCGGCCTGCTTATCTTCCTGGCGATCGTTGTATCAACCCTCATGTGGGCAGATCTTGAAAACCGACTCGTATGGCTCGTTCTCATAACCTTTACAGGCTTCGGGCTGGTAGGGCTCGTGGACGACATAAAGAAACTCTATGGTGCCAAGGGAAAGGGGCTTCTCATCCGAACGAAATTCGGGCTGCAGCTTCTGATCGCCCTGGGAGTGGCTGTATATCTCTACCTTTTCCCATCGGATAAATTCGGACCATATCTGCAGGTACCTTTCTTCAAAGAAGTGCTTTTGCCCCTTTCCTTCTTCTATATACCCTTCGTGATCCTGGTGATCATAGGCACTTCCAACGCTGTGAACCTCACGGATGGCCTGGACGGCCTTGCCATCGGGCCGATAATGTTCGCCTCTGCCGCTTTTGCGCTTCTGATCTATCTTTCGGGGCATATCCGTTTTGCCCAGTACCTGCAGATAGTATTCGTTCCTGA
>QIFJ01000059.1 GCA_003229755.1 Pseudomonadota bacterium | reverse complement strand
GGGCACAATCGCTACTCTACATCCGGCGAAAGCCTGCCTGAAAACATTCAGCCCATAGCGGTAACCTATGCCCGCGGCGGACTTGCAGTAGCACATAACGGCAACCTGGTAAACGCCATGCAGCTGCGAAAGGATCTTGAGGAGGCCGGCGCGATCTTCCAGTCATCTTCCGATACCGAAGTCCTGATACACCTGATAGCCAGGTCCAGGGCGACAGATTTTGTGGAGAGGGTTGTCGAGGGCCTCTATCAGATAAGAGGCGCCTATTCCCTCCTCATGCTGACGGAAAAGCGTATCATCGCCATTAGAGATCCGCGGGGCTTCAGGCCCCTTTCGATCGGACGCCTGGGGGACTCCTATATCTTCAGTTCCGAGACATGCGCGCTGGATCTTATCGAGGCGGACTTCTACCGGGATGTGGAACCCGGCGAGGTTGTTGTAGTCGATGAAGGGGGCATCAGTACCTTCTTTCCCTTCCCCAAGATGAAAGCCGCTCCCTGTATATTCGAGTTCATCTATTTTGCCAGGCCCGACAGCTTCATAAACGGTAAGAGTATTTACCAGGCACGAAAGGAGCTGGGACGGCAGCTTGCCAGGGAAGCTCCCGTGGAAGCCGACATTGTGATACCTGTGCCGGATTCGGGAGTGCCGGCCGCCTTCGGTTTCGCCGAGCAAGCAGGGCTCCCCATGGAGATGGGGCTCATAAGGAACCACTACGTTGGGCGTACCTTTATCGAGCCCTCCCAATCGATCCGGCACTTCGGAGTCAAACTGAAACTCAATCCCTGCCGGGATACGTTCGGTGGCAAGAGAGTTGTGCTGATAGACGATTCTATCGTGAGGGGTACGACGAGCCGCAAGATCGTTAAAATGGTGAGAGATGCGGGAGCATCTTCGGTTCACATGAGGATCAGCTCACCACCAACGGTAAATCCTTGCTTTTACGGGATCGACACACCTACACACCAGGAGCTTATCGCCTCGAGCCACGAGGTTGAGGAGATCCGGGATTATATTACAGCCGATTCCCTGGGATACCTGAGCATGGATGGATTGCACAAGGCTCTGGGATGGGAGACCCCGGAGGGTGTCCATGAGTTTTGTGATGCGTGCTTCTCCGGGGATTATCCTGTCGCCTTTCCCCGCGAGGAGGATGATACCCAAATGACCCTGTGGGCACCGCGGATCAAGAATGTATGAAACCCTGTTTCATATGGGTTTCCTCTTCGCAGTCGACCCGGAGGTGTAGGGGAGTTGGATCCAGTCCGCATCGCCGTACTTCTGACCGGGGTATTTTTCCTGGCTTTCGGCATTACCGCGTACAGGTACTTTTACGTGGTTATTGGAGTGACCGGCGGTCTCGTGGCTGCGGTATGGGCAAGAAAGCCCATGCTGACGCTGCCCGGTCTGTCCGATCGCCCCGGCATTGCAGGCGCCCTTATAATAGTCCTGTTCATCCTGCTGGGTATCTTTCTTGCCACTCGTCTCAGGAAACTGCTGGCGTTCCTGAGCGGTTTGGGTACGGGTGCCTTTTTGTACAAGGTTGCCGCGGCCATATGGACAGGCGGCAATATCGTACAGGCGCTGACGGGACCGATTAAACCGGGGGCGATGGAGCTTCTGGCCGGAACAGTCTTCGGCATCCTCTTCCTTCTCTACGAATTCATATTCGCCCTGGTCCTGACTTCGGCTGTGGGCGCGGCGTTATTTACATGGGTTCTCGGAGGACGCTGGACCTTTGCGGCCAGTCTCCTGATCGGCCTTGTCGCGCAGCCCCTCATCTCCAACAGGCTCGTCCCGGAAAGCGTTGGCGGCAAAAAAGGCAGGAACGCTACAAAAACCGGACTGAAGACCAGGCTGTTCATTTTAGCGATGCTGATCATTCCCGCTTCGTCTGTACCCGCCGGTCAAATAGCACGCCACATCAGCATGCAGTCAGGAAAAGCTGTTCCCGGTTTCAGGAGCTGCGAAAAAGAGAGGAACATCAGGACGGGCTGGGAAGCTTCCGGTATACTGGAACAGAAACCTGGCAGATGATATAGTAACAGGAGGTTCGCACTCAATTCGATGGGTGATCTGAATGTCCAGGCGCAGAAAAGACAAGAGAAAGAGAAAAACACTTAAGGAAGACCAGCAGTCTTATTCCGGATCTTCTGCGGCAGCGGATTCGGTGGTTGAAGAGAGTTTTTCAGAAGAGGAACCTGTTGAAACCGAGATAGAGCAGCTCACCGGGGACTGTGCGCCCGTGGAAATTCAGGGGGATAGCTGGCTTTCCAGGAACCGGGAGAACCTCCTTCTCGGTGTCCTGGCACTTTATGTCCTGCTACTGGGTCTGGGAACCACCGGGGAGCTTTTTGAGATTGAGTGGATACTTAACCTTCCCATTTTCAGGTAGGTTACCGTCACGTTCGCTGATACCATGACCGAGACCCGAAAAATCAGTCTTGCCTGCCTGATCAACCGAATGGCAGAGGATCTTTTTGCAGGTAAAGCGTCATCCGAAAAATACCTCGAAACGGTGAGGGACGCAGTCACCGCGGATTCCTACGCAATGATGAAGCTCCTGCCCGGGGAAGCAAAACTGCAGCTCCTGTCCAGCCTTGACATGAACGCAATTCCCGAGGAAATAGAGGCCCCCCTTATTCTCGAGGAGGCTGTGGCCTTCCCGGAAAGATCTGTGGTATCTCCCACCGGCTCCTTTGTATGCGACCCATTTTTGAACTCCGAGGGAGTAAGAGCCTTCCTGCTCTCCCGGGGGAGTCTGGGTTCCGGTCATCTGTTGACGCTTGCCATGCGAAGGTCAAAAAAATCTTTCAGAGCACGTGAAATAGAGCGTTTTGCGTCGGTGACAAATTATCTTAATCTCGCTTTAGGGTTCCTGGAAATGACTTACGACCTGAAAAAGCACACTGACCACGATATTCTGACAGGTTTTTTGCATTACAATTCATTTCACGATGCCCTGAAAAAAGAGGTTTCACGTGCGAGGAGACACCATCGTTTCCTCAGCCTGGGAATAATCTCGGTAGAAGGTCTGGCCGATTTCTGGTCCTCATGTGGCCAGATAACGATAGAAAATATCATTTTCAGGATATCCAGATCCATTAAAGAGAACATTCGCGATTTTGACATAATAGCCAGATACAGCCCGTGGGAATTCTCCCTCATCCTGCCCGAGTTGAATGTTGCGGATGGTATCCATACCGCCGAACGGATTCTTGCCGGCTTGAACGTCGTAGCCTCCGAATTCTCGGGGGATGGCCAGCTGGCCTTCAGGATCGGCATGGCAAATTACCCTGACGACACTACCACAACAGAGAGACTGCTGGAGGTTGCTGAGGCAGTCCTGGCAAAGGCCAGGGAATGCGGTTCGGATAGAGTAATGAGGTGGGAAGACTGAGCTCCGGGTCCAGGAAACTTCCGATCCCCGATTGGGACAGGCTTGGGCTGCTGGGCGAATCTCTCCTGGAGAGACGATCGGTAAGGAGCTATTCGCCTGACACCATACCTGAGGAAGATGTGTCTCTCCTGCTGGCATCAGCCTGCGGTGTTTCGGACCCGGTAGACGGTTTGAGAACAGCCCCCTCCGGAGGCGCTACCTATCCCCTGGACCTTTACGTAGTTTCAGAAACGGGGGTGGAACAGTACGTCCCGGAGGCTCATTCACTGGTATTGATAAAGGAGGGGGACACCAGGTCTGACCTTGCCCATCACTCCTACAGGCAGTCCTTCATAGCCCGCGCGCCGGTTACCTTCGTTATATGCGCTGATTATCCGCGAATAACCTCCCGCTATAAAGACAGGGGCATACGATACGCGATCCTTGAAGCGGGTCACATCGCCCAGAATATCCACCTTGCCTGCGTTTCACTCGGCTACGGCTCCGTCGCCGTGGGAGCCTACGATGATGATGGCGTTGCCAAAGCCCTGGGGATCGAGGAAAGAGGGCATGTGATCTATCTTATCCCGGTAGGTCGGCCCGTCTGATAGATATAGCCGGGACCGTGTCCCATGTCCCACGACCCAAGACCCAGGTGTTTTACAGGGTAAGCTT
>QIFJ01000111.1 GCA_003229755.1 Pseudomonadota bacterium | reverse complement strand
CACACTTTGTACAGGGAAGCTCAAGTGGAGGTTCGATGACAGTTCCAATGGCTTTTCCCTTCGGGCCGGAGACTACGACCTCGTCTCCAGGAGTCAGCTTGTGTTCTCCGGCATCGAAATGTAATGTCCTGTTCTGTCCCCTGACCTGTATGAGCACAGAACGTACTGTTTTTTCCTGAGTTTCTCTCTTTTTCTCGGCGTCAGATGTTATCTGTTCCATGTTGTGTCCTCTTTGTCAGAGTCGTAAAAAGTCCATTCATGGCTTTTTACTTATGAAAAAAAAGCGGATGATCCGCTCATATTGGTTGTTCGGGTGCGTAGCTTCTTATGGTTAACAGCAGCCTGTCAAGAGTTAGTTCTACATTCGTATTTTTTTTGAGATCGTCTCTGGCATCCTCGATTGCCTCCAGAATGGTTGAAAGAGAACCTTCCTTCAGGGCGGTTGCTCCTTCCTGCAGTTCCGGGAGATGCGAAATATGTATTACCTGATCCTCAGGACCGTCAAGTGATAAAATCATCATGTCCCTGTACCACTGGGCCATGAAATAGAGAATTCCCAGCGCTTCTTCCCTGTTCCTGCCCCATCGTTCAGCAAGATCAAGGAGCTTCTTGTCGTCTGACTTGTGTAAAGAGGCAAGGGGTTCGAATTCATCCGCGAGTTTTTCCGGAACTTCGTCGGAATGGTAGGTAAAAGCCCGCTCCATGCTTCCTCTTGCCATGGAGGACAGCAGTTTTGCCCTCTCTCCTCCAACACCAGATTTTTTGAGGATGTCTCTTATTACACCCCGTCCCAGAGGCGCGAAAGAAAGGACCTGACATCTTGATGATATGGTGGGCAGGACTGAATCACGGTCCGGAGCTATCAATACGAAACGGGATGTCACCGGCGGCTCTTCAAGTGTTTTCAAAAACGCATTGGTAGCGTTTATATTCATTGTGTGAGCATCGTCTACGATGAAGATGGAATGCCTGCCCTGCATGGGCATCAGGTAGGCCCTCTCGATGATATTTCTGACCTGCCCGATAACGATCTCGGTCTTGCCGGGCTCAGGTGCTGTTACATGCAGGTCAACATGAATTCCAGCCTCGACCTGCGTACACGATATGCATGTTCCACACGCGAGTTCGCTCGTCTCACAGTTAAGGGAAGCTGCCATGGCAATAGCAGCCTTCTTCCTGCCGCAGCCCGGAGGTCCCGTGAAAAGATAGGCGGTTGGGACCCGGTTGCTCTCGATGGCTCTTTTTAATATTTTCAGTGGTCTGTCCTGACCCTGAATCAGGTCGAATAGTTTGCTCATTTAGTTTCTAGTTTCTGGTTGTATTCATGATCCAAGATCCAATATCGGGCACGCTAAAGCGTGGGGTTTAAAGTTTAAAGTTGAAAGTAATCAGGTTCAAAAACATTGTGCTATTTACCAGGTCTGGGACAATGGACTATTATTTTAATGGCCCGAATCTGTTTTCTAACTCTTCCATGACTTTCCGGGCCAAGTCATCAGGGGATGCCATCCCGTCGAGAATCAGGAACCGTTCCGGTTCCCGTCCCGAAATGGCAAGGTAGCCTTCTCTTACCCGTTCATGAAAGGCAAGCTCCTCATCATCAAATCTCGTTTCGTCCGTCAAACTGTTCCTGATATTACGCTTACGAACCCTTACCAGACTTTTTGCCGGTGGAAGATCCAGCAGGACAGTAAGATCGGGAATAAGTCCCTCTCTTGCCTGGTCGATGACAGCTTTTACGATCTTGAGGGGAATACCTCTTCCATATCCCTGGTAAGCCTCAGTTGCGTCGGAAAAGCGGTCACACAAAACTGCTTTGCCGGCCTTGATTGCCGGTAACAAAACTTCATTTATATGCTGAGTCCTGTCAGCCGCGTAGAGAAACAGTTCAGCAAGGGGCGTTATATCAGCACCCTGGGGAGCCAGGAGTACCTTCCTGAGTGATTTACCCAGATCGGTTCCCCCAGGCTCCCTGGTGACGAATTGCTCAACCCCAATCTGTTTAAAGGCGTCCGAAACCAGGGTGATGAGAGTAGACTTACCAGAGCCCTCGATCCCCTCAAAAGTTACGAGAATTCCTTTCACCAGTCTGCCTTCCGGTCACTGCTCTATGAGCAGCACTCCGATGGATCTCCTTTTACCTTCTGTATGAGGTGGATCAGGAGCGGTTTTAAGACATCGATCCCCTCCCTGACCGCCTTTGGACTGCCGGGGAGATTTATAATGACTGTTTCACCCCTGACACCGGCAACGCCGCGGGCCAGAGCTGCCGTGGGTACATGATCTCTTCCTGCCGCCCTCAGAGACTCCGGAATACCAGGGATCTCGAAATCAAGAATTCTTATAGTCGCCTCGGGGGTCCTGTCCCTCGGCGCCGGACCTGTGCCACCGGTGGTCAGTATCAGATCCAGTTGGTCATCATCAGCCCATTTGGACAGGGTCTGGGAAATAAGCATCTCTTCATCCGGCAGTATGTCGATCCTTGCCCATTCGATATCAAGAGCGGCAAGTTCTTCCATTATCGCTGGGCCGCTTTTGTCCTCGTACTCTCCGGCAGAAGAACGGTCGCTCAGTGTAAGCACCCCTGCCCTTATCAACATACTGTTTTCCCCTCATCCTTTACTTTAATGCTATCTCCGGTCCTGATGAGCCCGCCCTTCAGAACCTTGACGAATATACCTTCTTTCGGCATTATACAGTCGCCCGCCTCGTAATATATGGTACACCGTTCGTGGCATTCCTTCCCTATCTGGGTGACCTCCACCATGATATCGATACCCAGCTGCAGCCTGGTTCCGACGGCAAGCCGTGTGAGGTCTATACCCTCGGTTGTGATATTTTCAGCAAAATCACCGGGACCCACGTTGAGGCCCAACTCAGTCATCTTCTCTATACTTTCTCTTGCGAGAAGACTGACCTGCCGATGCCAATTCCCCGCATGGGCATCACCCTCTATCCCATGATCAGCTTTCAACAGGGCGGATTCGACATTATCCTTTTTCACACCCTTTTCGTCGCTGACTGAAATGGCTGCTATTTTCATAAAGGCATGTTTTTCGTTGTTAGGGTCGTAAAAAGTCCATCCGTGGCTTTTTGCTCCGCGGAAAGCGTCCTTTCCGCTTCCCTCACGGATCAATGACTCAAGGTTTACGTCATTGATCCGGGCGCCAATGCACGGGCGCGATGGTAATAGTCTTGCGGTGCAAGTCATTGATCCGGGCGCCCTTAAAAACTGGTTGAAATATCAACTAGCAGAATACCTTATGTAGGGTGGGGATTCAACTTCTCCGAAGAGAAGTTGATGCTCACTTATTCTTTTTCCACTTTGGGTGTTTGATCCCGAACTGTTTAATTTTGTAGTGGATGACCCGTTTTGAAATACCGAGAAGCTCTGCGGCATCTTTCTGGACAAAGTCCGTCTTTCGTAGTGCTTCAAGCAGGGCCTCCTTTTCCATATTCTTAAGATCCAACTTCGATGGAGGAGGTGTTATTACCCCCCTTGATTCCCGGGGGCCTGCATGCAGAGTAAGGTCGTCCGGACCTATTTTGTCGCTCTCACATAGCAGAACTGCGCGCTCCAGGGTATTTTCCAGCTCTCTTACATTCCCTGGCCAGTCGTGGTACATAAGTGCATCCATAGCCCGTTCGCTCAGCTCTTTTACCTCTTTACCCATCTCACGTCTATATCGTTCGAGGAAATGTTCTGATAATACAATTATGTCATCTTTTCTTTCCCGCAGCGGCGGGATGTCAATACTCACAACGTTCAGACGGTAGTAAAGATCTTCGCGAAAACGCCCGGCTTCTATCTCTTCGCTTAATACCTTATTTGTTGCTGAAATTATCCGCACATCCACGTCTGTTGTCCTGCTTCCACCGACCCTCTCGAATTGCCTTTCCTGTATTATTCTGAGGATTTTCGCCTGTATCATTGAACTCATGTCGGCAATCTCATCCAGGAGTATGGTTCCGCCATTAGCCTGTTCAAAACGGCCGACCCTCTGGCTTATCGCCCCTGTGAATGCACCTTTTTCATGACCGAAAAGTTCACTTTCCAGCAGATTTTCCGGCAG
>QIFJ01000318.1 GCA_003229755.1 Pseudomonadota bacterium | reverse complement strand
TTGTGTTCCCCTCCCATCATCAGTCTTCGCCCTTCATAGCTTTAGCGACGAAGGGCTACGACCTGACAAGAGGGAGGGGTGTAAACTTCGATACTTCGACACTTCGATACCTCGTTACCCATTAATAAACTTCTCTTTCCTTTTTCCTTCTTCCTCCTCCCTGTTACTACCCCCTTACCCCCTTACCCCCATACACCTTTTCTCCATATTGCAGGCCGCATAAGATCAACCAATACTTTGGAGGGCAGCCACAACTTCCTCAATAACCCACGAAGGCGTTGAAGCTCCGGCCGTAACGCCGAAAACACAGTTTTTCGGAATGTCCAGTTGAGCCAGCTCTTCAGCGCTCTCGATGTGGTATGTAGTCGCTCCCTCCTCGGCGGCAGCATCCGCAAGACGCCGGGTGTTTGAGCTGTTTTTCCCTCCCACAACTACCATAACATCCACCTCTCTCGCCATTTTCCTGGCTTCGGCACTCCTTGTATTAGTGGAGTGGCACGTAGTCTGATAAACTCTTATCTCACTGCATATGACTACCAGGTGGGAAGCAACTTCCTGCAGATTCTTGAGGGACTGGGTGGTCTGGGCAACGAGACCCACCTTCCCGGTAAGGTTCTCACAGTTCGGGAGTTCCTCGACATTCTTTACCGCAAGGCACTGAGGGCCGGCAAAGCTGAGAATAGCGCTTACCTCCGGGTGATCGGAATCTCCGACTATAACTACCTTGTAGCCCTCACCGACCAGATCCATAACCCTGTCTTTGAGCCTGTTGACCAGCGGACAGGTGGCATCGATGACTTTCAGGTTTCGTGATGAAGCTTCTTCGATGACTCCCTTGGGAGCACCGTGGGACCTGATGATCACAGCACCCTTCTGGATCTCCTCCAGCGACTTTGCCATCATCAACCCTTTTTCACGAAGGTGCTCTACTACCTGTGGGTTGTGGATTATAGGGCCGAGAGTGTAGACAGGTCCGGGACCTTCCTCTACAGCCGAAACAGCAAGCTCAATAGCCCTTTCCACACCGAAGCAAAAACCTGCGTTGGACGCAACTCTAACCTCAGACACTCAACCCTTCTCCAGCTCTTTTACCCTCTCAGCGATCCATTCCACAACTTCCTCAGGAGTCATATACGTTGTATCTACCTTTATGGCATCTTCAGCCGCCATGAGAGGGGAATCCGATCTTGCCGAATCGTTTTTGTCCCTCTGCTCCATCTCTGCCCTTACCTGCTCGAGGGTGTTATCTGCTCTCTTTTCCCTCAGCTCTTCGTACCTCCGTCTGGCCCGTTCGGAAAGGCTTGCGTCAAGATAGAACTTGGCGCGTGTATTAGGAAACACGACCGTGCCCACATCTCTCCCCTCGGCTATGACACCTCCCTGAGCGCCCAGTTCCCTCTGAAGGCGCACCATATGCCCCCGGACTTCACTGACTGCCGATACTGCAGATGAAGCCATGGAAATCTCGGGAGTTCTTATCAGCTCAGTAACATCCTCTCCATTCAACAGAACCACCAGGCCATCGGGTTTTTCTCTCAATTTGATCTCGATCTCCGCGCAGAGTTTATCAAGGCCTTCCGTGTCGTTCAGGGAGACGCCAGCCCTGATAGCGGCCAGGGCCACCGCCCGGTACATGGCGCCTGTATCAAGGTGCAGGTAATCCAGCCTCCTCGCAAGAGCGCGTGACAGGGTGCTTTTTCCCGCGCCGGACGGTCCATCGATGGCTACAATCTGTTTCATTGTTGACAGGGTCGCAAAAAGTCCATCCTTGGCTTTTTACTGGTCCTTGGCCAGATCCGTTATCGTACCGGGTGCCAGGGAGTTCATACTGTTAGTAAAGCCAGGAAAAGAGGTGGCTACACATGCGGTATCCACCACTGTGCTGGACGAGTTTCCCATAAGAGACAGGATCACAGAAGCCATGGCAATGCGATGGTCTCCATTGCTGTCATGATCCGAGCAGCGTATATCCGCCCCACCTTCAACAACGAATCCATCCGCTGTTTCGCTGGCATCCACTCCAGCGCGCCGGAGCATGCGTACGGTTGTGGCAATGCGGTCTGATTCTTTTATCCTGAGTTCCTCAGCGCCCCTGATAACCGTCCTGCCCTCGGCCGCGGCAGCCGCCACTGCCACAAGGGGGATCTCGTCAATTATCCGCGGTATCCATTCCACAGGAACATCCAACCCCTTCAGTGATCCCGACCCGGTAACTGTAATATCGGCAACCGGTTCTGGACCAGATCCAGGCTGTTCCTTTACGTCTATTTTGACGTCCATGGCCTCGAGAAGGTCCAGCAATCCCGTGCGCGTCGGATTTATCCCAACGCCTCTTACCGTTAACGATGAACCCTTAAGAACTGCGGCCGCAACGAGGAAGAACGCCGCAGAAGATATATCCCCGGGAACTGCGATTTCGGCACCGGAAGGGCTCTGACCCCCATCCAGGGTAAGTGTATTGCCGTCTCTTTCGAAAGATATTCCCGTATGTTCCATTATCCTTTCTGTGTGATCTCGACTGAGTGAAGGTTCCGTGAAAACAGTCTGTCCCGCAGCAGAGATCGCCGCTATCAGGACGCATGATTTTATCTGCGCACTGGCCACGGGAGATGCATACCTGATGCCCTTCAGTCCCCCGCCCCTTATCGACAGCGGGGGCAGGCTGCCCTCACCCCTGCCGTCAACTGCAGCGCCCATCATGCGAAGAGGCTCCACTATTCTTGCCATGGGGCGGCTCCTCAGCGACGTATCACCGGTCAAAGTGGAGAAAAAGGAGCACCCGGATAGAAGGCCGGCCAGCAGCCGCACACTTGTGCCGGAGTTGCCCAGATCCAGGACGTCGCCGGGCTCGGTCAGGGACTCTTTCCCTTCCCCGTAAATGACCACAGCTCCTTCTTCCCTCTCTACCTTAACTCCAAGGTTTATTACAGCTTTCAACGTGGATTCGGTATCCTCGGCGATCAGCGGATTGCTGACAACAGTCCTGCCGCGTGCCATGGCCCCGAAAATGTATCCTCGGTGAGTAATAGACTTGTCACCGGGTACATCTATCTCGCCGGAAAGAGGGCCGGATGGTGTCACCTTCCAGGTCACTTCATTTTCCTTCTTACTTTCGCGATCTGTTCGAAAAAATCGACTAGATCGGTCCTGTTGCCCGCGGAGATGAGTTTCTCTATCTCTCCCAGTCGTGCGCCCAGATCCCTCATTGCCCCAAGGAGGTATTCCCTGTTGGATATCGCTATATCAGCCCACATCGCCGGGTTGCTCGCGGCGATCCTCGTGTAGTCCCGCAATCCTCCCCCGGAGAAGGAAACCCAGGATTCGTCCTTTTTCAGTACCGAGTCGACTAGGCCGTAGGCGGCCATATGGGGCAGGTGGCTGACCCAGGCAAAAACCGCATCATGGAGTTCAGGATCCATTATCTCTACGGTCGAGCCCACCCGCTTCCACATGTGGGCGATCCGCTCAACATCATCATCCTCATTTTTCACAGGGGTGATAATGACCTTCGCGCCCTCGAACAGTCCTGCCCTGGCAGCAGTCGGCCCTGATCTCTCGTCGCCGGCGATGGGGTGACCCGGAACATAACGGTAGGATGAGCCGGAATCCACCGATTTCCTGAAAGCCCTTATCAGTGGCAATTTTACGCTCCCCACGTCTGTGACGAGGGCTTTAGGTGGAAAACCAGAGGAGATGATGGATTCAATAGTTACAACCGGAACCGAAAGAATTATCAGATCACACCCTGCAAGAGTATCCTCATCGAAGGGCGCCTCTTCATCCAGTATCCCAAGATCCAGCGCCTGAGCCTGGGCAACAGGATCAAGGTCGCTGCCTAGTAACCGGCCAACAAGTCCCTTCTCCCTGAGATCCAGGGCAAGAGAGCCTCCAATGAGGCCGATTCCCAGGATATACACCCTTTCAAAAAGGATGTCTTTCACAGACCTCTTCCCAGTGCCGCTGCGACAGATTTTATATTATCCATCAAATCCCTGTGAATTCATTGATCCTGAGGGACTGGGGCCCGTCACAGAAGGCCTCTTCCGGGTTATGGTGCACCTCGATCAGCAGGCCGTCCGCTCCCGCGGCAACTGCGGCCAGGGCCATAGACGGCACAAGGTCAGCCCTTCCTACAGCATGGCTCGGGTCCACGATAATCGGAAGGTGGCTCATAGATTTCACCACGGGTATGGCTGACAGGTCCAGCGTGTTTCTGGTATACGTCTCAAAGGTCCTGACACCTCTCTCGCACAGGATCACGTCCTTGTTACCCTCATCGAGAATGTACTCGGCCGACATAAGCAGTTCCTTGATCGTCGCCGACAGGCCTCTCTTTAAGAGGACCGGCTTGTTTATCTTCCCCACCTCTTTGAGAAGGGAGAAGTTGGACATGTTGCGAGCGCCAATCTGAATAATATCCGCGTATTTGCAAACCAGATCTAAATCACGCGGGTCCATAAGCTCGGTAATTACCAGCAGGCCCGTCTCCTCCCTGGCCGCGGCAAGATACTCCAGGCCCTCTTTGCCAAGACCCTGAAAGGCATACGGCGACGATCTCGGCTTGAACGCTCCCCCCCTCAGGAAAGCCCCGCCTGACTCGGCAACAGCCCTTGCTACTGAAAGGAGGCCATCCATGTTTTCAACGCTGCACGGGCCAGCCATTACGGCGATTTCATCTCCTCCAATGGTAACATCGCCGACACTGATAACCGTGTTTTCCTGTTTGAATTCCCTGCTGGCCAGCTTGAAGGGCTTGAGGATCGGTAGAACCTTTTCCACAGCCGGATATGCGGCAAGGGACGGTTCCCTGAGAATCCTCTCATCGCCGATGGCGCCGATTATTGTTCTTTCCTCACCCTTTGACAGGTGCACTTTCAGCCCCATCTTCTCAAGTTTTTCACTTATGTAATCAATGTCTTTCTGGTCGGATCCAGGCTTTAAAACGATTATCATTTACGATTACCTCTTTTCTCTTTCTTAATTTCGGCCAGAGCCTCAAGGAAGAACTCGTTCTCCTCAGGTAAGCCTACCGTTACTCTGATGTATCCGGACAGACCGTACGCATCCATTGCCCGGACAATAACCCCCCTGTCCTGCAGCTCTTCAAAGATCTCGCCACCGGGAAGGCCGGCAAGGTCGATTAACAGGAAATTGGCCGCTGAGGGAACTGTATTGAATCCCAGTGATCTTATCCGGGCCTCGAGCCTCTTCATTTCGGTGCGGTTAAGATCCAGGGTTCTTTCCAGGAAGTCTCCGTCGGACAAAGCCGCTACAGCGGCTGCCTGGGCTACGCTGTTTACGTTGAAAGGCTGCCGAATCCTGTCTATCAGCTGGACCAGCTGCCGAGGCATGAGAGCGTAGCCCACTCTGAGTCCGGCCAGACCGTAGGCCTTTGAGAACGTTCTCATGACAACCATATTCCTGCCCTCCTTTAAGAGGGCTACTCCGTCAGGGAAATCAGCATTATCCCGGGCATATTCATAATATGCCTCATCAAGCACCGGCAGAACACTCGGGTGAAGGCCGTCCAGAAAATTCACCAGTTCCCCTGTTTTGACAAAAGTTCCAGTTGGATTATTTGGGTTTGAGATTACCACCAACTTCGTTCTCCCTGTAATGGCATCTGCCATTGCAGGAAGATCATGCTTCAGATCGACGTCTAACGGGACTTCTATCCCTCTGGCTCCGTTGGCCAGTGTAGCAAGACGATAGACGATGAACGCGGGCCATGCGTAAACAGTTTCGTCGTTTTCTGCAAGTAGAAGCTGGGCGAGGAGCTCCAGTATTTCGTTAGAGCCGTTTCCCAGGACTATCATCTCTTCGGCCACCTTCAGGCTTTCGGAAATAGCCTCCTTCAGGTAGAACCCACTACCGTCGGGGTACCTGCCCAGATCGTCCACCATCCGGGCCGCGGCCTTCCTTGCCGCTGGAGAAGCGCCAAGCGGATTCTCATTGGAGGCAAGCTTCACTATTCTGTCGAGCCCCTTCTCCCGCGCCAGTTCTTCAACAGGCTTCCCGGTCTGATAGGGCATTATTTCCTCTACTGATTTGTGAACAGGCTTGAATATATGCTCCCGACTACTTTGTTTTCTTTTCGGCATAAGTTTTCTCCAGATGCCCTTTTGAGTTCCAGGTTCCATGTTTCACGTTCCATGTTATGCAAATAAGGATTTCCTTGGAACCTGGAACATGGAACCTGGAACTATTACTCCACCCCTACCGGATACGATCCCAGCACCTTCAGAAAGAGGCACAGGTCCGCCAGAGAAGAAAGGGTGTTTTTTACGATCTCGTCCTCACAGTGCCCCTCGAAATCTATGAAAAACAGGTAGTCCCAAGCCTTCTTTTTCGATGGCCGGGACTCAATCTTCGTAAGGTTTATGCCGTTCTCATGAAAAGGCTTGAGCATTTCGTAAAGTGCCCCCACACGATCTTTGATCGAGAATACTACAGATGTCTTGTCGCTGCCCGTCTGGTTAGTGGGTTCTTTTGAAAAGACCAGGAAACGGGTGAGATTCTCGTCCCAGTCTCCTATGTCCTGGGCTAATGCCCGAAGCCCGTACAGTTCCCCGGCCAGTTCTCCTGCTATAGCAGCTGTTCTATCCCTCTGTGTACAAATGTAGGCTGCTTCTGAAGTGCTTTTCGTGTCCATGGATGTGCAATACGGAAGGTGCTTTTTAAGCCATTTACGGCACTGGGCCAGTGCCTGCGGGTGAGAATAAACTGTGCTGACTGAGGAGATATCTTTCTCTCTGGACAGAAGCATCAGGCGAATGGGCAGAATAATTTCACCGGATATGACCAGGCCCGAATCTACCAGCAGATCCATTGTGGAGGTTACGACACCCTCATTTGAGTTCTCCACAGGAGCAACGCCACGCTGGGCTCTGTTATCCTGGACCATTGAAAATATCTCATCAATAGTTTCGGCCGAAGAAAATCCTGACTTTTCCCCGAACGCCTTCACAGCTGCCTGATGCGTAAATGTGGCTTCGGGTCCCAGATACGCTATGTTCAGATTCTCACTCATTTCTGTTTCGGCTCGGTGTAAACGCCAATATTCCTGAACCGTCTCCATCTGTCCTCCACAAGTTCTGCGGGTGACATCTTTTCCAGTTGCGAAAGGTGAGTTTTTACCGCCCTTCCGAGCGCCTCTGCCGTGGCCTCATAATTCCTGTGTGCACCTCCTAAAGGTTCAGGGATGATCTCGTCAACGATCTTGTTCTCAAGGCTGTCCTTAGCTGTAATTCTCATCGCTTCGGCGGCATCCTTGGCGTAATCCTGGTTTTTCCAGAGAATGGCGGCACAGCCCTCCGGAGAGATCACGCTGTAGATGCTGTTCTCTAGCATGAGCACACGGTTTGCCATTGCCAGTCCCAGCGCACCCCCACTGCCTCCTTCGCCAGTAACGACTGTTATGAAGGGAACTGTAAGGTCCGCCATCTCTATGAGGTTCCTCGCGATGGCTTCGGCTTGACCCCTCTCCTCGGCCTCGATGCCGGGGAAAGCTCCCGGTGTATCGATCAGGGTGAGGATCGGCATCCTGAACCTCTCGGCCAGCTTCATCAGCCTCAGGGCTTTCCTGTAACCTTCCGGATGGGCCATCCCGAAGTTTCTGATAATTTTTTCCTTCGTGTTCCTGCCCTTCTGGTGTCCTATAACCATGATCGGCTTGCCGTAAAGGCGGGCAACTCCCCCGACGATGGATCTGTCATCAGCAAAACTCCTGTCGCCGTGCAGCTCGATAAAATCGGTGAGCAGTATCTCGACATAATCCAGTGTATAGGGTCTCATCGGGTGCCTTGCAAGCTGGGTGCTCTGGTATCTGTTCAGCCGGGAATAGATATCCTTTCGCATCTTTTCGAGCTTCTTTTCCAGCTTGGCGATACCATCAGAAAGATCCACGCTGGGCTCTTCCGCTTCGGCGTGGCGAAGTTCGGAGATCTTCCGTTCCAGCTCTACTATCGGTTTTTCAAAATCCAGATAAAATTCCACCA
>QIFJ01000134.1 GCA_003229755.1 Pseudomonadota bacterium | reverse complement strand
CAGATCGTTTCGGCCTTGCCCAACTCTATCAACTCAGGGGCAGGGTGGGCCGCTCAAGCGTCCTTGCCTACTCCTATCTTCTTGTACCTCCTGAAGGTGCCCTCACACGCAGGGCAAAGGAACGACTCAACGTCCTGAGGGACCTTACCGAGCTGGGATCCGGGTTCAAACTTGCATCCTACGATATGGAGATCAGGGGTGCGGGCAACCTGCTGGGGGAGGAACAGTCCGGTCACATCGCCGCCGTTGGCCTGGACCTCTTTTCCCAACTCCTGGAGCATGCAGTAAGTATCGCTTCAGGGGAGAGCCACCCTCCCGACGTTGACCCCATTCTCAGCCTGGGGATCCCCGCCATTCTCCCGGAAGATTACCTGCCTGATGTCGGAGAACGTCTCACACTTTACAAGCGCATGGCTCGATCCAACTCGGATCAGGAACTTGAATCTCTGCGGGAGGAGACCCTGGACCGCTTCGGAAGGTTTACACCCGAGATCAGGGCCCTGTTTACACAGATGGAGATCACTATACTGGCAAGAAACCTCAGTGTGGAGAGGATCGACCTTGTATACCCGTATTTCATAATGGTCCTTCATCCCCAGGCCAGGGTGTCTCCCGACGCACTGGTGAACATGCTCACCGAAGACCGAAGAGTCCAGTTCATTCCGCCCACAACGATCCGGCTTGATATTTCTGAAATGGATACGGTGGATGACCGCGTGACATACTTAAAGGAAATCTTGCGGTCACTGTGTTGATCTGCTACTAAAGAACCCTGCCATGAAGAAACCAGCCTTAATTGCCGCAGCCGCGCTCGTCACAGCCTTGGCCGTCTTCCTGCTCATGAGAGGCAACAAGCAGACTTCCAGAATAGCAGAGGTTCCTCCCTCGGAGCGAATAGTCGCTGAGGTGAACGGCCGGTTCATCACATATGGGATGTTCCAGTTGCAGTACGATCGCTTCATGCAGCGTATCCACATTCCTGACATGAACAGCCCGGAAGCCCTTAAGGAGCTTAAGGTGAGTTTCCTGAACAAGCTCATCGAGACCGAACTGCTCAAGCAGGAGGCTGAGCTCAGGGCCCTGACTGTTTCGGAGGAAGAACTGGACCGCGAGATAAACCTCCTGAAGCAGGACTATCCCAAGGACACGTTGAACGAGGCGTTAGAGAGGATCGGGCTGCAATTGGAGGAGTGGAAGAAGGATCGAACGGAGAAGCTGCTCATCGACAAGCTCATCGAGCAGGAAATAGACAGCATCATACACGTCAGCGACCAGGACGTGGAGAAGTATTACAAGGCGCATACCAAGGAGTTCCAGCAGCCCCTCATGGTTCGCGCTAGACAGATAGTAGTCGCTACGGAGGACGAAGCCAAATCCATCCGTACACGAATACTGAGGGGTGAAGATTTCGCTGAAATGGCGAAGCGCTTTTCCCTCAGCCCGGACGCAGAGCAGGGGGGTGATCTGGGAAAATTCGCCAAGGGCCAGATGCCCGAGGAGTTCGACAGGGTGGTATTCCGGTACCGGGTCGGCTCCGTCAGCCGTGTCGTGAAATCACCATATGGTTTTCACATATTCAAGGTGGAGGATCGGATAAGGCCCCGCACCCAGACCCTCAAAGAGGTAAGCGAACAGATAAGGCAGAAGATCTTCCAGGGCCGGCAGGAATCGTTCTTCAACGAGTGGCTCAACCAGATGAAGGATCAGGCGCAGATAACGCTCTATCCGGAAAATCTGGATTCGCAGTAGTATTTGACCTGCGAATCCGGTTTCCAGTTCCTTATTTCTAGTTTCTGGTAGCCCGCAATGAGCTATGAAGTAGTTAGTTCATGGTTTACTAGAAACCAGCCCTCGACTAGCTCGGGCCATGAGCCTGTCGAAGGGAAACTGGAAATCAGCGTTCATCTTCAAATTAGTTGGTAGAATTTTGGTAAACAGTATTCATCAGGCCGGGCTTTTGGGTGTAATCACTCGCCTTCGCAACCCCCTTGAGCTTCGCTTCGTGATTCACCAAAATCCCGGCCCTGATATATATGTATTCATACAGGGTTTTGGCAAAAGACCCTGAAGCGAAGCTCAAGGGGGTTGCGAAGCCGAAGGGTTTTTTGCCAAAACCCATGCATTATGTATTGACCACCAACTAATTTGGAGATGAACTGAAATTTGAAACCTGTTAATCACCAAATACAACTTATGATCAATAAAATCTTACTCAGTATACCGATAATCACACTGATCGCGACACAGGCCGTCTCTTCTTACGCCGGTGATCGTGTCATCGCCGCTGTGGATCGTGAGCCCATCACGCATCTGGAAGTTATGATGGTCCGGTCGGAGTCACCCGGCCTCACATACTCCGAGGCTGTTAACCTTCTCATAGAGCGCAGCCTGATCCTTCAGTGGGGCAGGAAAAACAGGGTGAGTGTTTCCGATAAAGAGCTTGACGATATTATAAATTCCATGGCCAGCAGGAACAATACAACCACAGAGGAGTTTGAGAAGTTTATAAAGTCAAGGGGCCAGACCATGGACTCTTATCGCGAAAGAGTTCGTGATCAGCTTATGATAACCCGGGCTATGTCAGCAGCACTCGCCGACCAAATACAGGTTTCAAATGAGGAGATCACTGACGTATATGAGAGGGACTACCCGGCAAAAAAGACATTTACCCTGAGTCACATCCTCCTCGGGCTGCCTGAAGGCAGCTCCGGAAAGGAGGAAGAGGAAAAGAGGGCCGAAGCCATGTCTCTCCTTGACCGGATCCAGGCGGGACTTCCTTTCGCTGAAGCTGCCGGACAATACTCGGATGACAACACTTCAGCCCCTTCCGGAGGAAGCCTTGGCACCTACACCCAGGGCGAGCTGCTGCCGGCTCTGGAAAAGGCAGTCCTTACCATGAAAAAGGGGGAGGTTGGGGGGCCTGCCCGCTCCCACCTCGGGTTTCATCTGGTCTATCTTACCGACATCGGCAGTACCGTTGAGCCTCTCTCTGAAGTCAGGGAAAAGATCTCACTGAGCCTTAGGAGGGAGAAGGAAAAGACCGCCAGGAAACGTTGGCTGAAAAAGCTCCGGGAAGAGACCTATATAGAGATCTTCGCCGATGAGGGATAGCGAGAAACCGGACAAGCTCAGGCTGGATCTCTTTCTGAAACGTTCACGCCTCGTCAAGAGGCGCTCCCTTGCATCTAAAATCTGTGAAAACGGCTGGGTAAAACTCAACGGCAGACAGGCCCCTCCCGGCAAGGGTGTCCGGGCAGGTGACGAGATCGAGATCCTCTTCCCCAGAGAGAAGGTCCTGATCCGGGTTGAGGAACTGCCACGAAGTCCGGCACAGGGACAGTCATCTTATACCGTGATTTCAACTGAAAAAATTGAAGATGATCTGTTGAAATTCTGAGTGAATTTCCACTAACTAACTTGGGTTCATCTCCCAATTAGCTGATGAGATTTCTATTCATATGGCCGGGTTTCTGGTGTAATCACTCGGCTACGCAACCCCCTTTTAGCTTCGCTTCGTGATTCACCAAAACCCCGGCTTGATATAATTGAGCTATCCAGATTCCGTTAAAAGGCCCTGAAGCGAAGCTCAGAGGGGACTCGGAAGGCGAAGGGGCTTTTGACGGAACCTGGATATTACGTATTAACCACCAACTAATTTGGAGATGATCCCTAATTTGAAGATGAACCCCGCTTTTTAACCGCTTCATTTCCGATCAGGAGCAATCAACTAATTTATATAATGCCTCCCTGCTCCTGGGACCGTCAAATTCGCAGAAAAAAATGCGCTGCCATGTACCCAGGACCGGCTTCCCTCCCTCGATGAGCACAGTCAATGAAGGACCGATCATGCTTGCCTTCAGGTGAGCATCAGAGTTTCCCTCCACGTGTGCAAAGGGCCAGTCCCGCGGAACCAGCTTCGCAAGACCCTTTACTATATCGTTCGCAACATCAGGATCAGCGCCCTCATTAATGGTGAGCGCTGCTGTTGTGTGTGGACAGTGCAGGACACACAGCCCCGAAGAAATGGACGACAAGGATATCAGCTGCTGGACCTGAGACGTGATATCTACAAGTTCTTCCCTTTTCTTCGTTACGATTTTGAACTTT
>QIFJ01000062.1 GCA_003229755.1 Pseudomonadota bacterium | reverse complement strand
TGTTGAGCCTGCCGGCATTATTACAGGAGGCAGTATAGAGGAGAAGGGCCAGGAGCTGCTTGCGAGAAAAAGGAGGTTGAAGGAAGCATCGAAAGCTGCCGAGTCACTGGAAGTTACGATGGAGACTTCTCTTGCGAGGCGTGATTCACTGAGGTTGCGGATCTCGGAAACTGAGGCTTCCCTTGAGGATCTGCAGGTCAGGCTGAGGGAACAGGAGCGAGTCTGCATGGAAAAACAGGGCGCTATTGACCTGCTTTCCAAGGAGTACGAACAGCTTTCCAGGACTTCTGAGGATCAGGCCATGGAAAGGAATCTCGTTGAGGATGAGATAAGGTCCCTGGGAGAGAGGCTTAAATTATCGGAGTCCCGGATGAAGGAGATCGAAGAGGAGGAGCGGGAAGCTGCGCAGAACCTCAAGGATCATGAAAGCAGCATGAGACAACTGGGTGTCGTGATGGAGAACCTGCGTACTAACCAGGAGGAAGCCCGTTTCAAAGCGAATACGATCGCTCTTAAAAAGGAGAGTTCGAAAAAAGCCCTGGAGTCTGCCAGGGATAGATCAGTGGAGATGGATGACAGAAAAAGACGTATCTCAGCCGAGATCGAAGATGCCGGTATCAGGATAGAACATCACGGAAGCGAGATCACTCAGGGCCAGAAGAGTGTAGAAACTCTGGCCGTCGAGCTTAAGAGCAAAAGGGAAAACCTGGTAAAGCTGAGGGAGAACCAGGAAAGATCAAGACAGGACGCGGAGTCAGTCGCCGGCAGAGTCAGGATGCTCAGGACAGAGGCAGCCACCATAAGGAATGAAAAGGTCTCTGTCGACATCAGGATCCATGAACTCAGGACGGAGCGGCAGAATCTGTCAGCAAGAGTCCGGGAAGAACACGAAAAGGACATTGATTCCCTGACCAGAGAAAATTTCCCTGAGGAGCCGTTTGACCTGATGGAAGCTCAGGAGAGAGTGGGAATCCTTCGGCAGAAGATATCGTCACTTGGAGAGGTTAATCCCGGCGCCGTTGAAGAGTTCGAAGAGCTGAACGAGCGTTTTGAGTTTCTTACAACCCAGCAGCAGGACCTGGAAGAATCGATCCAGTCCCTGGGAAAAGCGATAAAGAGGATAAACCAGGAGAGCAAAGACAGATTCCTTGTAACGTTTGAGAAGGTCAGTGAGAAGTTCTCGGAGCTGTTCCCCCTTCTCTTTGCCGGAGGTACGGGTGAGATGTCTCTAATAGACGAGACAGACCCGTTAAACACCGGTGTAGAGATCAACGTAAGTCTTCCGGGTAAGAGGCTGAGAAGCATGCAGCTCCTGTCGGGGGGCGAAAAGGCGCTGGTAAGCCTTGTTATGATATTTTCCATGTTCCTGATAAAGCCCAGCCCCTTCTGTATCCTGGATGAAGTTGATGCACCGTTGGATGATGAAAACCTCATCCAGTTTGCAGGCATCCTGAGAGAACTTTCGGACAAATACCAGTTCCTTATCGTCACTCACAACAAGATAACCATGGAAGATGCGGATGTGCTCTATGGAATTACGATGAGAGAACCGGGTGTTTCCCAGGTCGTTTCCGTAAGGCTCAGGGAGGTGGCCTGATGCCCTTTAAGAAAATACTGGAAAACGCTGTCTCCCGGATCAAGGGTGGTGTGGGGATAATATTCGTCGACAGCGAAGGTGAAGCAATAGATCAATTTACCTACGGTGATGTAGAGGAGATAAGGCTTGCGGGAGCGCAACAGGGGTTAGTTCTCAGGATGTGTGAGAGTGCACTGGCAAGAGCCAGCAGCGAAAACTCCATGAGTGCTGTGGGAATCAGGTCTGAAAATCATCTTTACACCATGGTTCCCGTTACAGATGGCACATTTATTGTCCTTGTTCAGGACGACACCGGAATTCAGGCTCAGGGCATGCAGGTACTCATGGATACATTACCTGATATTCTGTCCCTGCTCTAGTCGATGTAATATCTTGATATATCCTTTTTTCCATATTGAAATAATGTAAGGTGCTGGTAGTTAGCTGCAAGCTGTTGAT
This sequence comes from Pseudomonadota bacterium, assembly GCA_003229755.1. Lineage (GTDB taxonomy): Bacteria > BMS3Abin14 > BMS3Abin14 > BMS3Abin14 > BMS3Abin14 > SZUA-178. The sequence goes on along the minus strand of QIFJ01000062.1, from coordinate 2,094 downwards.
TTGAGCGCCCTTCAATGGGCGCGTTGATGACTTTTTGCAAAGTCATCAGCTTTAATTTCCAATATCTACGGTCGCAGGTAGAATTCACCAGCAGAGAACTTAGTGCCACATACTTAAAGTAGCATATGAGGAAAGATGGTGTAACCCTCTGACAAACCTGTTTTATTGTATGTTTTGAAAGGGTTTAATGAATGGATAAAAAAAATGACTTTTCACTTTACAGGAAAAGCCTGAAAAGATCCCGCGGGCCCCTGCTTGGGCGTATCAGAAGGATATTCGAAGCAGGGACAACTCTGGGCGAAGAGCAGTTGGAGGAAATTGAGGAAGCACTGATCCTCGCTGATATCGGATCCCGGTACACGGAAAGCATTATAGGTAATATTAGATCATCAATGACCTCAACAACGGAGTGGACCGAGGAAAACCTTAAGGCTTTTCTGGTTGAAAATATCGCAGAGGCTGTAAAAAGCAAAGTGAAGTTGACCCGGGATCTGGACACAGCGACTCCACAGGTGATCCTGATTGTCGGTGTCAACGGGACTGGTAAAACTACCTCAATAGGAAAATTGGCTTATAGGTTCAACTCCATGGAAAGGAAGGTGATCGTTGTAGCAGCGGATACTTATCGAGCCGCAGCAGACAGCCAGCTCGAGATCTGGGCCGAACGCGCGCAGGTCGGGTTCTTCGGGGGAACCCAGGGGAGAGATCCGGCGGCAGTTGTCCACGATGCGCTCAATGCCGCAAGATCTGATTCAGCAGACATCGTGATAATTGATACTGCCGGGAGGCTCCACACAAAAGAGCCGTTAATGAAGGAGCTGGAGAAGATCAGCAAGGTAGCCTCTCGAATAGTTGAGGGTGCGCCTCACGAGGTATTCCTTGTTCTTGATGCGACAACCGGACAGAACGCCCTTGCGCAGGCAAAGACTTTCACCGAAACGGTGGGTATTACAGGAATTATCCTGACGAAGATGGACGGCACTGCGAAGGGGGGGATACTCGTCCCCATTGCCGGGGAACTCGGCCTGCCTGTAAAATTCCTCGGCATGGGTGAGGGCATAGGCGATCTGATCCCCTTCGATCCGGTTTCGTACGCGGAAGCGCTCCTAAGCTGAGTTCCAAGTTCCAGGTTCCATGTTCCAGGTTCCAAGCAAAACCAACAACTAATAATTTCCAATCTCCAATTTCGAATCTACAATGCTCTAATGTTCTAATTTCCAATGCTCTAATAACTCGGACCCACCGGGTTCGTATTGACATTTAAATAGAAACAAGTTACTAATTTTCCCTTGTTTCGGCGGTGTAGCTCAGGCGGTTAGAGCATGCGGCTCATATCCGCAGTGTCCGGGGTTCAAGTCCCTGCACCGCCACCACCTAATAAAAAAGGCCCCATTTGGGGCTTTTTTATTTCAGTTTCTGGTTTCTAGTTTCTGGTTTCTAGTAACCGACAACTGACAACTCCATTACGCCAATCTCCAAGATCGGCCATGCCGATGGGTGGAGTCCGACCGGCCTTCGGCCGGAGTTTCTAGTTTCTAGTACCCCCACCCAATGTTTTCTTGGCGAGCTTTGTCACGCCGTTGGCGTGATGATCCAGGCCTTAACCCAGTGAAACCCTGTGGAGCAGCCTGAAGTGGCTGCACTGTGGTCAAAGCTTTGAAACCCAACCCAACGCCTGCTCTTATCCCCTCCATCCCTGTTAGAATCAATCGCCTGCCATTCTTTTGCCTTTGTTCTGTCCCCAGCCTATAGCGTACAGCCTGCCCTGAGCATCGCCACTGATTTAGTCGAAGGGCCCAGAGCCTAACACCCAGCGCCTGTAACTTAATTACCAATTATGAATTTCAAATTTTCAATCTCAAGATACACATATTTCATAGATTAAAAAATATGCCAAAAGGGCAAAAAAAGCCTTGCAAGCGTCACCTTCCTGTGTTAAATATGTCAGTAAAGTTTGTATTGTAGGGCATGATATTGATAAATATCCCTCGTTGAAGACACCATGAGGTAACTGGAATGTTGGCAAGGAAGATGGAAAACGCAGAGAACATACATAAATCGAGGATTCTTGTTGTAGATGACGAAACAGTTGTC
>QIFJ01000067.1 GCA_003229755.1 Pseudomonadota bacterium | reverse complement strand
TAGGCTGTTCCGGAGAACTACAAAGAAAAGATTGCAAAGGAGAAGTAAAATGGCAGAGGGAACAGTCAAGTGGTTTAACGAAGCAAAGGGTTTCGGATTTATCGAGCAGGCCGAAGGTCCGGATGTATTCGTTCATTTTTCGGCTATTCAGTCCGAGGGTTTCAAAACCCTGAGTTTTCAAAACCCTGAGTGAAGGTCAGAGAGTCAGCTTCGACATCGAAGAGGGTCCCAAAGGTCCTCAGGCCAGCAACGTCGTTGGCCTGTAAATAAAATCACTTTGTGCCAAAAAATGCCCCGGAAGCAAATGCGACCGGGGCTTTTTAATTGCAGGGAGGAGGAAGAAGGAAAGAGGGAGGAGTAGTGCATAGAGCATTGGAGATTAGAGTTGATAGTTTTTGGTTGCAACTTTCAACTTTTAACCTTCAACTTTCAACTTCTTACTTGGAACCTGGAACTCCAGCCGAAGGCTGGTCGGCCACTATTCATCATTCTTCACACCGTAGAGATCTTTATCCGCAATGCTGACCAGCTTTTCCAGGGAAACCGGGGCCAGGGGATCGAACTCGGCTACACCGATGCTGATGGAAAGGGTATAGTCTTTCGTAACCTGGCTATTCTTTGATTCTACCGTCTGCAGGATCCTGGCCAGCGCTAGTTCCCTGTGCTCAAGAGAAGACTTGGGCAGAAACACAACGAATTCGTCACCACCGTACCTTCCAATTACATCGGAGCCTCGAACTGACGAAAGAAGGGCATCGGCTACCAGGCGGAGTGCGTAATCTCCCTCATTGTGGCCAAAATTGTCGTTGATGCTCTTCATCCCGTCTATGTCAATGAAAAGGAGCAGGGCTTTTTCCGAGAACCTCTCAGCTGTTTCCAGTTGATTATCCACCAGGGCAGTGAAAGCGCGTCTGTTATTAAGTCCTGTCAGATCATCGATCAGAGCAAGACCACGATATTTTTCAATTTCCTGACTCTTTTCCTTCATGTACAGGTTCACCACAATGAACATCCCGATACCCAGCAACCAGATGATCCCCAGGGCGCCAAGACTCTGATAACGAAAGGCCTCCCTCACAGCAAGATGATTGCCTGCCGGGAAGCTGACGCTTATCCCACCCCCGATGTCGCCAACGCTGTACCCCTGCTGGCTGTGACACTCGAGACAGCTTTTTTCCATAGTGAGAGGTTTCATATATATTAAGTGCTTTTCACCCTCCTCGTCCTCAAAAAGCCCTGATTGGACGGACGCTCCCTCTTCGAAGGCTTTCAACGCTATCTTTTCCCATTTTGAGGGTTTATTTTCAGGTCTGAGGGGAGTAAGGCCCGTAATGTGTATTTTGTAGTTGTGCTTTTCCTCTCCTGTCCCGGCCAGCTGCCTGGTCATGAAGGCGGGATTTATCAGGGTGTACATCTGACCGTCCTCTGCAACAATATCCCTTCGGGGGACATCAAGGTAGGGGTTGGGCCGGGTTTGGTCATCCACCTTAACGTAAACCCCTCCGTGAAACGCATTCCAGCCACGTACGTCAATTACCTGCTGAAAAAGGGCTTCAGCCTGGGAAAGGTGTATCCTGTGGACCTGCTCGTCTTCTCTGGAGTTGACCCACAAGAAAAGAAACAGTATAAAAAGTGACCACGCAATACCGAACGCTATCTGTTTCAGCCGGGACACCATTTCCATGAACTACCTTCCTGTACCAGTAAAAGCGATAAGGATCTGTTTTTTATATTAGCAGTAAGATCATGGTAAGTTCACCTGTAAATTGATAAAAACTCTTTTATACTAAGGGGGGGTATGGTATATTTACCAGCTATCCGGTAAGCTTACTATCGTACACCCGGCAAAAAATATCATATTAAACGCGGCAATTTAACATGCCTTCCGAATACGGGCTGTCTCAGATAGAAGCATTCAGGGAACAAAAAGGAGTAACTGAATCGATGCACGGTGATTTTTTAGGTTCTTACGCTTACGGGCTGTGGGCTGTGGTCATATATTACACTGTTTTCTTTCTCTTTTTCGCCGTTAGCTTCCTGAGACCGAAAAAGCGATATGAGTGGCGTTCAATGGGCGCATTAACCGGCTTTTTCGTGGCCCTGTTCACAGAGATGTTCGGTTTCCCGCTGACCATTTTTTTTCTAACTGCTATTTTCGGCGATGCATATCCCGCCGCCGACCCTTTTTCACACGCCAACGGGCACCTGCAACTCGTAATAACCGGCCTTTCAGGATCACACGACGCCCTGAACACCCTTCACCTTATCAGCAACACCACTATTCTTCTCGGCAGTCTACTACTTTTCCTCGGATGGCTCCAGATACACAGATCCAACGAAGATACCCTTGTCCGCCGGAGGCTTTACTCAATAGTGAGACACCCTCAGTACATAGGGCTGTTCCTTGTGACCACCGGGTTTCTGGTCCAGTGGCCCAGCCTGCTTGTTTTCCTGATGTGGCCTGTCATGACGATGGCGTATATCAGGCTTGCGAGAAAAGAAGACGAGCACCTGGCCAGGAAGTTCGGCATACTCTTTACGGAATACCGGCAAAAGGTCCCAGCCTTTTTTCCCAGACTGATCCCTTCCAGGGCTCTTCCAGCGGCAGCTTCCAGAGAAATGAAACGGCCGCGCTGATACGGTTTTCAGTAAATCCATGCGTTTAAACACATCAGTTAACGACAGGAGCTTTTTATGAACAAACACGCCCTCGGCATGGTCATTGGCTGCTTGCTCCCTCTCGCTCTGCTTTTCGTGCTTCCGAGGTTCGGGGTCAGCACCAACACGACAATAATCATCGCGATCGGCCTGATGTTATCGTGCCACCTTTTTATGGGCCGCGCGCACAAGAAAAAAGACAGCCAGGAATAGCCGTCCGCTCTTTAACGGTTGCCGTGCCTCCCCGCTTTTCGCAAAAGGCCCTGTCGTCACTGGAAAGACAGCCTTTATACCAGGGGATAAAAAAATCAACGGTTACTCGATGCCCATCCTTTTTATAGCATCCCGATATTGCTTCATGGCTTTACCCACTGCTTCGGATATCTCCTTTTTGACGTGTTTTTCAGCCTTTTTCCGCTCTACAGATTCCGCTGCCGGTTTTGTTCGTGAAGCGGACTCCGGCCTGCCCGAGACGTATTTACTGGAAATTTCCTCCAGTTTTCTCCTGTCAATCACGTAGTTCCTTCCTACTTTTACTGCTTCTAACTGGCCTTTCTGTATTCTTTTGAATACCGCGATCCGGCTGATTCCCAGGATATCAGCAGCTTCGGTAGTACCAATCAGATGCTTCTTCATGACCCATCTCCCCGGTTCCTGAAGCTGAAATAATTAAAGTTAACATATGTTAACTTTTTAACCTCACTTTTTCCTCTTCCCTCCTCCCTGCTTAACCCCCCTACGCCCTTCGCACTGCTTTTAAGCATTACTCCCGAACATCCTGAAAATCTTCTTCAAAAAAGAGCGTTTTTCCTTTTTTAAATCATCCACGGAGACTGGTTCCCTGATATATTCTTTCGGTTCCGTCTTCTGCTGCCGGGCCAGGTCGATCCAGAAATCCCTGTTTTGATGCTTTAGCTCTATCTCCATGACTTTATCGAACCATTTATGAGCATTGATCTCGTCTCCGATCCGGCGATACATCTCCCCGATAAGGTACTTTGTCCAGTAGACCCTGTCCTCCAATACTATTTCCTTGTTCAAAGCCTTCTCAAAATACTCCGTAACATTCCTGCGGTATCCAGGTTCGTCTCCAGTATGCCCATCAAGCCAGGACAACCAGGCGGCGCGCAGATACATCGATCCGATGGCAAAATCGTCAAGCCCCTTTGCCTCGCTTATGATTGCCATAAACTCCCACCTGCGCCCTGATGTGAGCTCCTCTTCCTTAAGCCTTGGGCTGATAGTCTCCTCAACGAATTTCTTTATTTGACTGTCCAATGGACCTTCTTCCGACGAAACTCCGGTATAACCGCATTCCGGACACGTAAAGATCAGGTACCGGATCGGCTGCTGACCGACCGACATCTCAAAAAAGTCAGTTGTTACCGGACCGAGACTGTCGATCGAAACAACTTTCCTTGACTCAAACTGATTGCCACAGCACAGGCACTTTATTTCTATTGAGGCAAGATTAGTCAAAGTACGGAGTACTTCTCAGGCATATCTGGTTTATTCATAAGGTTCATATTAGGTACCGAATACTGGGTGTTGGTCCCAGGGCCCATGACCCAAGACCCAGGTATGCCACGCCTATGCGTGGCAGTTTCTAATTTCTTGTTTCTGGTTTCTAGCTACAGAGACACACCCTCTC
>QIFJ01000021.1 GCA_003229755.1 Pseudomonadota bacterium | reverse complement strand
TCCCATCCATGATACCGGGGATCTCCCTGAACTGCCTGCGGATCTCCTCCACCATGGCCATTGCGGCCTTGCCGACGGACGTCATTGTCATTGCCGCAACAAGGAAGGGAACGATGCCTCCAAGAAACAGGCCTACAACCACCTTGGGCTTGGCAAGGTTTATATTGGTAAGCCCAACGGCCTGGGAGTATGCGGCGAACATGGCAAGTGCTGTGAGGGCAGCCGAACCGATGGCAAACCCTTTACCGATAGCTGCGGTGGTGTTGCCAAGGGCGTCCAGGCTGTCTGTGATCTTTCTGGTCTCAGGTCCCAGTCCCGCCATCTCGGAGATACCTCCGGCGTTGTCGGCGATGGGTCCGTATGCGTCCACAGACATTGTTATTCCTACTGTTGCCAGCATACCCACGGCAGCTACAGCGATGCCGTAGAGGCTGGCCGGAGCGGCGGCCATTGAAGCAATGATGATAGTAACACTGATAATTAATATGGGAATGGCGGTGGACTCGTAGCCTACAGCAAGACCGGTGATGATGTTGGTTGCTGACCCCGTCTGGCTTGCCGCGGCGATATTACGAATGGGTTTTGCCGCTGTGTAGTACTCGGTTATCAGCCCGATAAGGATCCCCGCCAGGGTCCCCGCTAATATGGCGGTGAATATACCTGTGGGCATACCGGTGCCCTTGACCATCAGGAACGCCGTGAAAAGCAGGAGGCCCGCCGATATGAAGGTAGAGTATCGCAGGGCCGCTGCCGGGGACAGTCTCTCCAGGAGCTTGATGGAAAATATCCCGATGGCAGAGCACACGATTCCCGACATGGCAAGGAGTATCGGCAGGGCCATGTACGCTGACCTCAGGTCGTCTGATATTACCAGGGATGTAGCGGCGATGGCGATGGAGGCGATCATGGAGCCCACGTAGGATTCGAAGATGTCCGCGCCCATACCGGCCACGTCGCCCACGTTGTCCCCGACGTTATCGGCAATAACACCAGGGTTCCTGGGATCGTCTTCGGGAATTCCCGCCTCGAGCTTACCCACAAGGTCAGCGCCAACGTCGGCGGTCTTGGTAAAGATCCCGCCACCCACACGGGCGAAGAGGGCTATGGAAGAAGCCCCCATAGCGAAGCCGTTGATGTACCGCGCTTTTTCCGGGTCACCGTAGAAGTAAAAAAGAACTCCAACGCCTATGAGGCCCAGGGCGGCTACGGAGATGCCCATGACGGCACCGCCGGAAAACGCCACGGTCAGAGCTTTTGCCTGGCCGCTCGTGGTGGCTGCCTGGGAGGTTCGGGCGTTGGCCTTGGTGGCTGCCTTCATCCCGAAATAGCCTGCCAGCATGGAACAGAAAGCTCCACCCAGGAATGCTGTGGCCGTTTGCCAGCTCAGCTTCCAGAACAGAAGTGCGAATACAACTAAAATGAAAACGATCAGAATTGTGTATTGCCGCTTCAGGTATACCATGGCGCCGTCGTGGATCATTTTGGACAACTCCTCCATGGTCTTGTTCCCCACGGGCTGCTTCAGGATGTAAAAGAAGATGCCCAGGGCGAAAAGCAGCCCTGCTATGCCGAAAAGCGGTGCCAGGTGTGTCCAGGTCATAGCTCCTCCTCTATGTTACAAAGGTTTAATGTAATAGGGTCCAGCGTCCCCTCGTTGATAAGCTCCTCAACCAGGTCGGTTACGGTGTCAAGCATCTTTTCCATTATCGTATGTTCGTCCCCGGTAAATTCCGAGAGCACGTAGCTTGAACTGTCCTTCCTGTTTTCCGGTCTTCCAATGCCCAGCCGTATCCGGCCAAAATCGCTGTGGCCTAACCGGTTTATTATCGATTCCATCCCTCGGTGGCCTGCGCTTCCCCCTTTGACGCGATAGCGGACGGTTCCGAGGGGAAGGTCCATGTCATCGATTATCACCAGGACCCTCGAACCGTCCACGTTCTTCCTGAAAACCAGAGGGGCAACGACATCGCCGCTTCTGTTCATATAACCCAGAGGTTTAAGCAGTATGACATCCTCGTTTCCGAACCTGCCCCTGCCGGTAGCCTCCCGGTTCGATGCTTTCCTTATCGGGATATTAAAGCGCTTCGATACCCTGTCCAGCGACAGGAAACCCACGTTATGTCTTGTGCCCCTGTAATCCGGTCCCGGGTTTCCCAGTCCAACAATTAACCACATTTATAGTTGTTAGGGTCGTAAAAAGTCATTAACGTTACGCAGGGATGATCAGCCCTCTTCTCCCTCTTTCGTTTCCTCACCATCAGCGGGGGCTTCTGCAGGCTCCCTCTCTTCACCTTCTGCCACGGCTTCCACGAGCTCCTCATCAATCTCCTCCTCTTCTTCAACTTCTTCAGGAGCAGCTCCAACCAAGGTGAGGATAGTGAAGTTAGTATCGTAAGGGATCGACACGCCAGCCGGAGGCTGTATGCTCTCCACGTGAACAGTGTCGCCAATATCCAGATCGGTGATGTCGATGATAATGGAGTCGGGGATATTGGTTGGCAGACAAACCACCTCCAGTTCCCTTCTCTTGAACTCCAGGATCCCGCCCATTGTAATACCGATGGATTCGCCCACCGTCTCAATGGGAACCTTCACCGAGAGCGTCTCGTCCATGGCGACTTCCAGGAGATCAAGATGATATATGCTGTCCCGGTACGGGTGCCGCTGGATCTCCTTGATCAGAACATTCTTCTCTGTGCTCTTTTTACCCTCTACCACTTCAAGGTTCAATACACCTGTAGTAGCCTGCCCCGTGGCCAGAAGATCAGATACCTCGTTTTCATTGAGAGTAAGGCTGACCACATCGGATCCCCTGCCGTATAGGACAGCTGGAATGAGCCCTTGTCTTCGGAGCGAGCGGGAGTTGCCCTTGCCTGTGGCTTCACGGGTCTGGGCTGTTAATTTCAAAGCTGCCATTTACTGTGTTCCTCCTTTTGGATTCTTTTATAGTTGATGACTTCGCAAGAAATCATCAACGCGCCCATTGAGCGGCGCCCAAATCAACAACTTGCGTAGCAAATTGTTGATTTGGGAGGAAAGTGAAAATGACATTTTTCGCTTTCCGCTAAGTAAAAAGCCATGTATGGACTTTTTACGACCTTATAATAATCAGACGAACAGAGAGCTTACAGACTCGTCCCTGTTGATCCTCCTGATGGCTTCGCCGAGAAGCCCGGCGACGCTGAGCTGAATAATCTTTTCGCAGTTTTCAAAATCATCCGCGAGGGGAATCGAGTCGGTAATGATAATCTTCTCACACGGCGCGGCAGAGAGTCTCTTCAGGGCCGTTCCCGAGAATACAGGGTGGGTAGCCGTCGCGAAAATAGGGCCGGCTCCGGCGTCTTCCAGGGCTTCCAGTCCCTGAATCAGGGTGCCTCCAGTATCTATCATATCGTCCACAACAATTGCCGGCCTTCCCTTAACATCACCGACGATGTGCATTACCTTCGAGACATTGGGGCTATCCCTTCTCTTGTCGATAATGGCGAGCCCGGCCCCGAGCCTCTTGGCAAAAGCCCTTGCCCTCTCAACACCGCCGGCGTCGGGTGAAACTATGACCACATCATCCAGGCCCAGGCTCTTTAGATATTCCAGTAGAACAGGCGCCGCATAGAGGTGGTCCACCGGGACATTAAAAAAGCCCTGGATCTGGCTTGCATGCAGGTCCAGGGTCAGTATACGGTCTGCTCCGGCGACAGTGAGAAGATCTGCAACAAGCTTGGCGGTGATCGGCGCTCTTGGTGTTACCTTTCGGTCCTGCCGGGCGTATCCGTAGTAGGGGATCACCGCTGTGACCCTCCAGGCTGACGCTCTCTTGAGAGCATCGATAAGGATCAGCATCTCCATCAGGTTCTTGTTGACGGGTCTGCATGTAGGCTGGATGACAAAGACATCGGACCCTCGGATATTCTCGGCTATCTCCACCATGATCTCACCGTCGGAAAAATCCCGAACCACAGCATCACCAAGAGGTTGGTCCAGATATTCACATATCGATTCAGCTAATTCCGGATTCGCGTTGCCGGTGAAGATCTTCATTCTGGTCGCGTTGGCATTCCTGCGCATGTTGTTTTTTCTCTTCGCTCTGGGCGGTAGGATTCGAACCTACAAATGCGGGTTCCAAAGACCCGTGACTTACCATTTGTCGACGCCCCAGCGAATTTTGATTATTCGCTGTAATGAGCGGGCTATGGCCTGTTATTCTTCGTAACCGAAAGCTTTTTCAGGGTCCTCCGGAACAATATCCGATTTCTTCTTAGAAGATCCTTCAGTATCGGTCGTCTCTCTTTCTGAAGGGGACTCTGGGTCTTGTTCTTCTGAAGGTGTTTCCTCACCAGGTCCATCCTCGGAAGGTATTTCCTGACCAGATCCGTCTTCTGGAGGTGTTTCCTCGCCAGGTCCATCCTCGGAAGGTATTTTCTGACCAGATTCATCTTCGGAAGGTGTCTCCTGACCAGATTCATCTTCGGAAGGTGTCTCCTGACCAGATTCATCTTCGGAAGGTGTCTCCTGATCTGATCCCTCCTCGGAGACAGGAGCCGGTTCAGCTGTTTCAGACTCTTCCCCAGCCGCGGTGCCAGTATCGGCGGTGGGGGGTGCCGACCCCAAGGCTACTGCTTCCCTTTCATAAACCTCAAGGACGGCCTCCTCGATCATCTTCCTGGTTTCGCTGTTCAGGGGATGAGCGACGTCCCTGAAGGTACCATCCTTGCGTTTTTTGCTTGGCATCGCGATGAAATAACCCTTGTTACCGCTAATCACCTTAAGGTCGCGCACAATGAAGCAGTTCTCAAAGGTTATCGTCGCATAAGCCTTCAGTTTCTCTTCGTCCACCGGGAAAACCTTAACGTCTGTTATCTTCATCCCGTAACCTTCCTTTCCCTGATGAGCCTCACCTGTCAGACCCGGTAGTTATGGGAGGAGGGGTTCGGCCATTATAATCCGGTAACCCCCCGAAACGCCCATTTTCCCTGCAGCCCTGTGGGCCGTTTCCCGCTCATCAAAAAGGCCGAAAACGGCAGAACCACTGCCGGACATCAGAGCCGCCCTGGCTCCGGCTCCCAAAAGAGCCTCTTTGGCCTTGGCGATCTCCGGATATTCCTGGATTACAGCAGCCTCCAGATCGTTAACCAAGAGGCTGCTCCAGTTGCCCGGTTGCAATTCCCCCCCCTCGGCCTTGGAAAGTGCAGAAATCCTATATTTATCAGCCGTTTTTGTCAAACAGAAATTGGAATACGCCCACTGTGTGGGAACCGAAAATCCAGGATATATAATAACAATATAGCCGCTCAGGCGGGCAGTTAGTGGAAGAACGATCTCCCCTCTGCCCTTGATGATCGCCGGTGATGGATAGAGGAAAAGAGGAACATCGGAGCCGAGTTGCGCGCCAAGACCAGCAAGGAACCCGGTGGTTGTTGAAAGATTCCAGAAACTTGAAAGCCCCATGAGAACTGCAGCGGCATCACTGCTTCCACCTCCGAGTCCCGCTCCTGAGGGGATATTCTTCTCCAGCTCGATCCGTACACCCCTGTCCCGGACGCCGGCGGCTTCGGCAAGGATCACAGCGGCACGGTGGGCCAGGTTATTCTCATCCCCTGGAATGTCGGGATCGCTGCAGACAAGAGAGATCTGGTTGCCAGATGTGCTGGCGAATGTGATCCTGTCGAAAAGATCCACCTTTGTTACGAGGCTTTCGATCTCATGAAAACCGTCGGGACGTTTCCCGAGGATCCTGAGGGAAAGGTTAATCTTTGCCGGGGCGAGGATCTCCATCACTTTCCCGGCTCCAGGTCCTTTACAGAGATGTATGAAGGGACGGGTGATTCAAAGGTTCTTTCGGGGAGAGAGTCTGCTCTGCGCACCCGGATAAAATCCACTTTAGTCCGGCCCTCGGCGGATCTGTAGTCCAGCTTCCCGGGCAGGTTCGTATCTTCACTGGCAAAAGTAACGGTGAGTGTCGAGCTGTCCTTCCTTGCCGTGACCGCGTAAAGCCTTGCCGGATCCCCCGGCAGCATTGCGTACTGGAGGGAGAGTCCGTCTGAACCATCCAGATACAGGACTGTTTTTCCTGATCGGGTTGCGTAGGCCCTGACGCTTTCGGTATTCACTCCCTCTGGGATTATTCCCATTATAAGATTCGGTATCCAGGCAGGATCCAGGGGAAAGTGAAATGGAAGGTAGGGCGCAAGTGATTTTCCTCCCACCGAGGTCATATAGGCTAAACCCTCTCCGGGGTAGTATACCCAGACCTTGCGTCCATCGCTTACCATTACAAGAAATGTGCTTCCCATCGCTCCCGGGATCTCCAGCCGGAGCTGTGAGGGCCTGGCCAACACCAGGAATACCTCACCGGAATACCGTCCGGCATCGCCGCGATACCTTACATCTAGGGTGGTAATAAGCCCTTCCGATAAGAGCTCCCTCTCTGTCAGGGCTTTTACAAAGGGCACAGGGTCGATGGAGCTGATGTGTCTGTAGCTGGCAGGCGCCGCGCAGGAGGTTGCGAGGAAAAAGAGCGCGGGCAGCCAGATCCTTGGGCTATTCAGGTATCTCATTATCCGGGTGTTTACTGGTCAAGATCTTTCAGCTTTTTAATAACTCTCTCGTTTCCGGGATCGTGCTTCAAAACGAGGTTCCAGTATTTCCTTGCGTTATCGCTGTCACCGAGTTTGAGATACACATCGCCCAGATGCTCCAGCACAGTGGGATCCTCCTTCATGGATTCGTAGGCTTTTTTCAGCTGCCCCAGGGCCTCCTCATAGCGTTCAAGCTTGTAGTATATCCAACCCAGGCTGTCTATGATGTACGGAGCGTCAGGTTTGATCTTCAGGGCCTTTTCGATCATTGTGAGAGCCTCTGGCAGATTCTTGTTCCTTTCAGCCCATGAATATCCGAGATAGTTGAGGGCATCGAAGTGGTCCGGATCAAGCTCGATGATCTTAAGCATCAGCTCTTCAGTCATCTCGAACCGTCCATCCTTATCCAGAGCGATCCCCAGCTGGTGCTCTGAGGGGCCTTCTCGAGACCAACCCTGAGGGTATCTTCCGCCTCACCGTACCTTTCCATCTGGACCAGGATCTGGCTCATGAAGGTTCTGATAGGAATCCTTTCCGGCTCAAGCTCAAGGGCTTTTCCCAGATTGTCCAGCGCTTTTTTGTTGTCCTCCATCATATCGTAGGTTACCGCCAGGTTAAGATAAGGCTCATATCGATTGGGGGCTAAGGTCGCGGCTTCCTGGTAGGTTATCAG
>QIFJ01000290.1 GCA_003229755.1 Pseudomonadota bacterium | reverse complement strand
CCCTCACTGGCAACATCCACCTGCTGGCCTCCTACCATCCCATTCCAGCCGGCAGCTCTTGCCAGTTCATGGATCATCCTGATCCGCACTTCCGGGTCGATGCTGCTGCTCTCAGAGCCTGAAAGAACATCGAAAGCAAGAGTCAGGAGGGCGTCACCGGCCAGAATAGCCGTGGCTTCTCCGAACTTTCTGTGACAGGTAGGGACCCCTCGACGGTAATCGTCGTCATCCATGGCCGGAAGGTCATCATGAATCAGCGAATAAGTGTGGACCATCTCAACAGCACATGCGGCCAACATCGCATCGCGGGCGTCTCCGCCACCGGCCTCAGCGGCGGCCAGAACGAGAATGGGCCTGATCCTCTTGCCCCCCGCGAAGAGGCTGTACCGCATCGCGTAAACCAGATCAGAAGGCCTTGATCCTTCCCTCGGCATAAGCTCTTCCAATGCGTCATCGACGGTCTTCCTACCCTCGTCCAGGTACTCCTTCATTCCTTGGATACTTCCTTCTTCAGTGGTTCAGAACTCACGTTACCGGAGTTGTCCTTGATAAGCACTTCCACCTGTTTTTCAGCCGCATCAAGCATGTCAGCCAGTTCCTTAAGGTATTCCGTACCCCTCTGGAACAGGTCCAGTGACTCCTCTAATGTGGAGTCACCCTCTTCGAGGCTGGCAACTATCCGTTCAAGCTCAACCAGTTTTTCCTCGAATTTCTTTCCCTTTTTACGGGTTTTCGCCAAATGATATCTTCCTCTCTGACTATACAGCGCGGAATTTAATAAACTCGGAATCATGAACAGTACCACGAATCTGCGATTGCGAAAACTGTCCAGATAAAATACCGCAGTTCCGGACTAGCAGAGTTCCAGGTTCCAAGATTTTTCACCACAGAGTTCACCCACCTTCGCATTAAGCTTCGGTGGGCAGGCAGCTTGTCCACCATAGCTCATAAGAGCGACGGCGGAAAGCACAGAGGTAAGCCTTGCCCTGGATTTCAGTACTCATCCTCTCCCCTGGCGGGAGAGGACCGAGGTGAGGGGGGTATATTATCACCCTCTCCTAACCTCTCCCATCAAGGGAGAGGGATAAACGCCGATATCCTGATACGCCGTTACTTCGTTACGCGTCAATCACCCCGACACGTATCATGTGCTTTAGCGGAACCGAGTGATTTCACCCAAAAAACCGGCCTCATGAATATATATTTCCGAAATCCTACCAACTAATGTGGAGATGATCAGGAAAATGTAATAGTATCGTTATAATTGGCCAATACCCTTAAACCGTCAATAAAAAACCTCGAAACAGGAGACTTGATGCCCGATTTCATATATTTCATGATATTCCCGGCCGTCGGTGCCATGGTAGGTTGGATCACCAACAGGATCGCCATAAGGATGCTGTTCAAACCCCGAAGACCGGTGAATATTCTCGGACTTAAGATTCAGGGTGTGATACCGCGCAGGCACGGGGAACTGGCTATGCGTATCGCCGAAACGGTCCACGAAAAACTCCTGACTTCCGAAGACCTCGGACGCGCCATGAACGACGTCGATTGGGAGGATGAAGTTCGCAGCACTTTGAACAGGATACTCAACGAAAAGGGACCCGGAAGCATAATCGGCAGGATACCGGGGATTGCACAGGCGTGGAAATCGGTTGTACTGCCTCAGATACTGGATACTCTGTCAAAGGAGATAAACAGGCTGATAGCCCGATACCGCAACGTTTTTATCCAGAAGATCAGGGACTCCGTCGATATCAGGAACCTTGTCGCCCAGCGGGTTGAGCAGTTCGAACTCGAAGCTTTGGAGGATATGGTGATGAACCTGGCCAGGAAGGAATTCGCGCATATCGAAATTGTCGGGGCTGTAACGGGTACTGTAATTGGAATAGTTCAGGGGCTTATTATGGTATTTATTGGATAAAGGAATGTGTTTAAAGTTGAAAGTTAAAAGTTGAAGGTTGAATCTACCAGTCACAGCAAAGCATTGCGCATCTTGACATAAACCCGAACACCGCCTACTCTTGCGGCTTGATAATTTGACAGGTTCGTAAAAAGTCCATCCTTGGCTTTTTATCCATTTTGAAGCCAAAGGCAGTGAAGGGGACAGTACCTGCCGGCAGACGTGTCAGCGATCCGGGGACGGTGAGAGCCCGGTACCGACACCGGACAGGAAAGATCACCCCGGAGCCGTTACGTCGAACAGGGATGAGGCGTAACCGGGTGCGCCCGTTACAGCGCCAGAGGGGTCCGGTCGCTTACAGAGATCGGGCAACCGGGGTGGTACCGCGGGCTGGAAACTCCCGTCCCCATGGGATCGGGAGTTTTTTTATCACAAGTAGGGGCTTACCGAATAGATCAGGGGCATGGCATGGCATCAGACAACGCGAAAAATTACAAGGACACGCTGAATCTTCCGAAGACCGATTTCCCCATGAGGGGCAACTTGCCGGTCAGGGAACCGGAGAGAATTCAGAAGTGGGATTCGGAGGAGCTCTACAGAAAGATCCTGGAGTCCAGAAAAGGAAGAGAAATCTATACGCTTCACGACGGTCCCCCTTATGCCAACGGTAATATTCATATGGGAACCGCGCTTAACAAGATCCTGAAGGACTTCATTGTGAAGTCAAAATGGATGAGCGGTTATTACTCCCACTACGTACCAGGGTGGGATTGTCACGGCCTTCCCATCGAGCACAAGGTGGATTCGGAACTCAAAGCCCGGGAAAAGGGCATTTCCCCTCTTAAGCTCAGACAAGCGTGCCGTGAATACGCGAACAAGTACATCAATATCCAGCGGGAAGAGTTCAAGCGGCTGGGTGTCTTCGGTAAATGGGACGATCCGTACCTGACCATGGCATATCCATACGAGGCAAGGATCACCAGGGAGCTCGGATCCTTCATTGAGGCAGGTTCCGTTTACAGACGGAAAAAACCGGTTTACTGGTGCGCTTCATGCGTTACAGCACTTGCTGAAGCCGAGGTTGAGTATCACGATCACACATCTCCATCCATCTATGTCAGTTTCCCCTTCATCGACGATCCCGCCGAAGCTGTCCCTGAACTTTCAAAAATTCCCTCAAGTGTAGTGATATGGACAACTACTCCATGGACGATCCCTGCCAACCTTGCTGTCGCTCTGCATCCAGAATTCAGCTATGTGGCCATTTCCCGGGGCAGTGAAGCCTTTATTGTTGCTGAAGATCTTGCTTCTTCTCTCGTCTCGGCAATGGGCCTGAAGGAGTTGGACATCATCGCCAGGTTCCCCGGCAGAGCCCTTGAGGGACTCAAGATGAAGCATCCTCTTTACGATCGGGAATCCGTGGTCGTGCTCGCTGATTACGTAACTCTCGAGGCCGGAACCGGCTGCGTACATACCGCCCCCGGTCACGGGCAGGACGATTATGTGACAGGCCTCAAGTACGGCCTGGATATCTATGCCCCGGTAGACGACGAGGGGAAATTCACACGGGATGTTGAATACTTTTCCGGAATGCCCGTTTTCGATGCCAACCCTGCTGTTAACAGCAAGCTGGCAGAGTCCGGAGCACTTCTGGCTGAATCCACTGTCGACCATTCCTATCCTCACTGCTGGAGGTGCAAGACCCCGATCATATTCAGGGCCACCGAGCAGTGGTTCATCTCCATGGAGCACAACGACCTGAGAAAAAAATCCCTTGAAGCTATTCGCGGGGTCGAGTGGATTCCCGGCTGGGGTGAGCAGCGCATCTACCAGATGATCGAAAACAGGCCCGACTGGTGTATATCGCGGCAGCGGGCCTGGGGATCACCTATCACTATCTTCTACTGCAATGATTGCGATCACATCCTGATGGATAAAAAGATCTGCGATCATGTAGCCGACCTCATGATGGAACATGGTGCGGACATCTGGTTCTCGGCCCAGGCCGGGGAGCTGCTGCCGGACGGAACTACCTGCCCTTCCTGCGATGGCGCTTCATTTTCAAAAGACAGAAATATCCTGGACGTGTGGTTTGACTCCGGTGTAAGTCATGCGGCTGTCCTGGAGGACAGGCCGGATCTGCCCTGGCCCTGTGATATGTACCTGGAAGGTTCCGATCAACACAGGGGATGGTTTCACAGCTCCCTTCTGGCATCGGTGGGAACCAGGGGTCTTGCCCCCTATAAAGAGGTATTGACCCACGGATACGTGG
>QIFJ01000017.1 GCA_003229755.1 Pseudomonadota bacterium | reverse complement strand
CTGATAAGCTCCGATGGAACCAGCTCTCCATCGCTTGCCAGTGTGTGGGTGTGGAGGTCTATCATGATCGCTTCGCTTTCACCTGGTTTCAAGTTTCAGGTTCCAATACCCTAATATTCTAACCCAACAATTTCTTTCACTGCGGCCCCCTGCGGTAAGGGCTGTATAGCCCTCACAGCGGCCCTCTGCGTTAAAGCGGTTATTTTTTTCAATATTCCAATGCTCTAATCCCGAACCTCGATATTCTGACAGGGAAAACCACTCAGAACAGCTCCGGAAACAGAATTTCCTTAATTATCACAATGTGTTGGTTGAAACAATAAAGAAAAGAGCTTGTTGAGCCGTTGGACGTTGGACGATACAAGGACTCTGGTTCCACTAATCACCAATTACCAATCACCCCTTTATTCCTTATGATCCATCGGTATCACGCAGATGATACAATTTTTATTGATGGCTACGAAAGGAACTGTACTTGTCTTTTTGGATTCCTTGACCTTCAACTCGACATCGGTCAGATGGACGAAAGGCTTGGCGTCGTTCAGGACGTCGCTCTCCCGCCTTTCGAGGTTTATCAGATGAATGAATCCTACGAACTCGTAGTGTTCAGTTACAACAAAGACCTTAGACTTGGCTTCCTTCATAACTCTGGACGTTTCCAAACTCATATCGATCCCCCTTTTACCCCCTCCCGAACCATTCTACAAATTTCTTAATACCTTTCTCAATAGAGATTGAAGGTTCGTAACCCAGCAGTTCACGGGCACGGCTTACATCCGCGAAAGTTACAGGCACATCGCCCGGTTGATCAGGCAGCATTTTGAGCTTTGCTTTCTTTCCAAGACCTTCCTCAAGAAGGGTCACCAACTCCTTTAGAGGCACTGTACTTGATTCCCCAAGGTTGATTATCTCGTATCCGAAGGGCCTTTCAAGAGAGCGGATAACACCATCTACTATATCGCCGATATAAGTATAGTCTCTTCTGCTCGATCCGTCACCGAATATCGGCACAGTCTCTCCATCCCGTATAAGCCTTGCGAAAAGATGTATCGCCATTTCCGGCCTCTGCCTGGGTCCGTATACTGTGAAAAACCTCAGGCATGTTACAGGAATATTGAAAAGGTGATGGTATGTGTAACATAGGATCTCACCGGCAACCTTGGTGGCTGCATAAGGGCTGATCGGTCGGGTTACATCCTCTTTTTCGGAGAACGGGACAGTGTCTCTGGCTCCGTAAACGGAGGACGACGAACCGAAAATAAAGTTCGATACGGGATATTTTCGCACTGCTTCCAGCAGAACACATGTTCCGTTAACGTTCACGTCGTTGTAGAGAAGCGGGTCTTTTATGGAAGGCCTGACGCCCGCCATCGCGGCGAGGTGGATTACCGCGTCCGGCCGGTGATCCACAAAGATCTTTTCCACCAGGGACTGATCTCTTATATCCCCTTCCCGGAGGGTGAAGCGCGGATCTTCCAGAAATACCCGGATGTTCTCTCTTTTTATTTCAGGATCATAGAAATCGTTGAAGTTGTCGAGGCATATTACGGCGACCTGGTTCGCCAGCAAACGTTCCGTAAGATGTGACCCTATGAAGCCGGCGGCGCCTGTTACCAGAACTCGGGAGGGCATTATGGATCTCCGAGTTCTTGAGTTCCAGGTTCCAGAAGTTCTTCCTCTCCCCTGGTGGGAGAGGATTGAGGAGAGGGGGAGATGAAACTCCCTTTATTTATTAAGGTCATTTTCACTTCCTTATTTACTTCCTCTCGCCTGGTGGATACGCTTATGCGTGGTGTTCCTGATTGCATAAACATCCTTCTCTCCCCCGGTGGGAGAGGATTGAGGAGAGGGGGGGTATGATACCCCAACTCTTAATAGGAGTGTGTTACTGACATTCCCTCCTTATGATCTCCAACACTCCTTCAATATTTGCAAAGACCTCATTGTTCCAGAATCTTAATACTGTAAATCCCTGACTATGCAACCAACTATCCCTGACTCTGTCCTCTTCGCGCTGTTCTGCGTGTTGGCCGCCATCAAGTTCGATTACAAGATCCTTTTCAAAGCAAACAAAGTCCACTATGTAATTGCCAATAAGTACCTGTCTTTTGAACTTCAATCCAAAAAACTGTTTTGCTCTCAAGAACTTCCAAATTAACTTTTCTGCATCAGTAGAGTTTTCTCTGAGTTTTCTGGAAACGGCTGTAAGGTCCTTTTTCATTTATATTCAGAAGTTACAGGTACCACCCTCTCCTTTCGTCCTCTCCCATCAAGGGAGAGGATTTAGTAATGAAAACAGGATTCAAAAAACGTGCCGACCCTACACTTTCATATTGAAAAAACACGTTGAACCTTGGACGTTGGACAGTATCTATACCCGTCCGACACAATAATACTCAAACCCCAGCGACCGGGCATGATCCGGTTGATATATATTCCTCAAGTCCACAAGCACGGCCTCATTGAGCAGCTCTTTGCACTTTTCCAGGTTAAGGAGGCGGAACTGGTTCCATTCGGTTATCACAACCATCATGTCCGAGCCTGTCACAGCATCGTATGAATCCTCGCAGTAGGTGATCCCCTCCGTACCCAGCTCCAGCCTTGCCTGTTCCATTGCCGCCGGATCAAAGGCTCTGACGCAGCCACCTCCCTCAATTACACCCCGGGCCACGATCTGCGCGGGAGCGTCACGGAAATCATCTGTATTCGGTTTGAAAGAAAGTCCGAGCAGGGCAACAGTCTTGCCCTTCAGGGAGCCTCCGGCCGCCTTGATCACCTTGTCAAGCGCCCTTCTCTTCTGGATATCGTTGGCTTCCACGGCCGCCTGCACGATCTTTGTGGGTTGGCCGTTATCAGAGGCGATCTTTACAAGCGCCAGAGTATCCTTGGGAAAGCACGAGCCGCCATACCCCGGTCCCGCATGCAGGAACTTGGGTCCGATCCGGCCGTCAAGGCCCATACCCCTCGCGACCACATGCACGTCTCCTCCGATCACCTCACACAGGTTGGCCATCTCGTTGATGAAGGAGATCTTCGTCGCCAGAAACGCGTTGGAGGCATATTTTATAAGCTCCGCTGTGGGGACGTTCGTCAGGACAAAAGGTGTTTCGTTCAGGTAAAGAGGCCTGTAGAGGTCTCTCAGGATCGCTACTGCCTGCTCACTTTCGGTGCCGATAACCACCCTGTCAGGCCTCAGGAAATCCTCGATAGCCGATCCCTCACGGAGAAATTCGGGGTTCGACGCGATATCGAACTCGGCCTCCGGATTCGCCTTCTTTATTATCTTATTGAGCCTCTCTCCTGTGCCCACCGGTACGGTGCTTTTCGTCACTACAACCTTGTAACCATCCATGCTAGCTGCAATACCCTTCCCTACTTCTTCAACGTAGGAAAGATCAGCGCTGCCATCACTCTTTGGTGGCGTCCCCACCGCTATGAAAACAACAAGCGCCTGCTTGACCCCTTCGGCTATATCCGTGGTGAAATTGAGCCTGCCCTGATCCACGTTCTTCTTTACAAGCTCCTCCAGGCCGGGTTCATAGATGGGGATCCTGCCATTTTTCAGGTCGGTTATCTTGGCTTCATCATTGTCAACGCAAGTAACATTTACACCGAATTCGGCGAAACATGTGCCGGTGACAAGTCCTACATAGCCTGTTCCGATTACGGCGATGTGCATGTGTACCCCCTTGTTGTCCCAAGACCCAGGTCCCAAGACCCAGGTTGCAGTCCCAGGTCCCATGTCCCAGGACCCAAGTTACTTAATATCAATTCAATCGAACTAATTGCACATATTGGAATATTTTCTGGGTAAGTGCAACTTTGAAGTGTAACTAGCAGCGTGTTGGAGTACTCCGACACACTGCTGTAAGGCACCTCTGCCTTAAAAAGCAACCGGCATAGTTCTTGAAGTTATAATCTCTAACGAATTTTTCAATTTGAAAGGAGGATGGAATGGGAAAAGTAAAGAGATTTGAAGATCTGGAAGCCTGGAAAAAAGCGAGGGAGTTGAATGATGCAACTCATGAAATATGCTCTCGAGAACCATTCAGAAAAAATTATGTATTACGCGACCAGATTCGTCGAGCATCTATTTCGGTGATGGCCAATGTGTCTGAAGGATTCGAACGTGATGGTGATAAGGAATTTATCCAATTCCTTGCTATTGCAAAAGGCTCTTGCGGTGAAGTTAGATCCC
>QIFJ01000079.1 GCA_003229755.1 Pseudomonadota bacterium | reverse complement strand
TCCGGCCTTGTCAGGGCCGCTTCCTCCACAGCTCTGATACACCATGCCATCTCGGTATCGGCGCTCTTGAGAAACTTCCTGCGGGCGGGGATACGGGAAAAGATACTGGAAAGTGTTACAGAGGTGCCCTTTACCGCAGGGCCGGCCTGAACAGAAACAAGCGTTCCGTTATCAATTGATATCCTGTTACCGGTCCCTTCCCTTCCGTCCCAGGTCTGGAGAGTAAACTTGCCCACCGCTGCCATACTGGGGAGAGCTTCCCCTCTGAAGCCCAGGCTCGTGATCCTCGAAAGGTCTTCGGGGCCTGCGATCTTGCTCGTGGCGTGACGTTCAATGGATAGAAGGGCTTGTTCCCGGCCCATACCGGTACCGTTATCTGTAACCCTGATCTCCCGTTTGCCGCCATCCAGGAGATGAACTGTTATTCTGGAACTTGACGCGTCCAGGGAGTTTTCAACCAGCTCCTTTACAATTGACGCGGGGCGTTCTACTACTTCACCCGCAGCTATCAAATTGACGAGGCTGTCGGGAAGAACCCTAATCCTGGGACTCATCTTCCCTTTTGCCCTTTCCAGTCGCTGACTTTTCTTTCCTTAAGAGTCTTATCTGCTCTCTTATTTCAGTGAGTCTGGCCGAGATCTTCTCCTCGTTCCCCCTGCCTGCTGGTGAATAGTACCGCCGCTCCTTCATTTCATCAGGAAAGAAAGAATGCTGTGAAAGCCCATCGGGCATGTCATGGGAATACTCGTAGCCTTTACCGTAATCCAGGTCCTTCATAAGCCCGGTGGGCGCGTTTCTTATATGGAGCGGGACAGGCCGGGCTGGTTCCTTGTGCACATCCCTCACAGCTTTTCCATATGCTCGATAAACCGAGTTGCTCTTGGGGGCCATAGCAAGGTATACAACCAGCTGAGCCAGCACAAGATCTCCTTCCGGGACACCGAGAATATCAAAGGCATTGAAAGCCGAAACCGCCTGCTGAAGAGCCGAAGGATCAGCCATACCAATATCTTCTGAAGCGGCCCTGATCAGACGGCGGAGGACATACCTGCGATCTTCGCCCCCCTCCAGCATCCGGGCAAGCCAATACAGCGAAGCATCCGGATCGCTCCCCCTTATGCTCTTGTGAAGAGCACTAACAATATTATAGTGTTCCTCCCCAACCCGGTCATATGCCAGTGCCTTTTTCTGGAGGGCGCTGCTTACCTGATCCGGGCCAACTGTTTTCCTTCCCTTATCATCAGCCTGGGTAAGCAGAACACACAGCTCCAGAGCGGTAAGGGCCCGCCTGGCGTCCCCATCTGAAAAGGCTATTATCTGATCAACCGCCCCGGGCGTAACTGTGAGATCGAGGCTTGCGAGCTCCTCATCCTCCTTCACAGCTCTTTCAAGCAGTATGGTGATATGCTCCCCACTGAGTGGGGAAAAAAGAAATACCTTGGACCGGGAAAGGAGTGCTGAAATGACCTCGAAGGAAGGGTTTTCAGTAGTGGCGCCTACCAGAATAACATCCCCCCGTTCCACGAAAGGTAAAAAGGCATCCTGCTGGGCCTTGTTGAAGCGGTGCACTTCGTCAATGAAAAGAATGGTTTTCCTGCCAGTGCTTCGGCGTATCCTTCTCGCCTCTGACATGACCTCCTTCATCTCCTTGCTTCCGGAAGCAACAGCGCTGTATGAGAGGAAGAGCGAATCCGTCCTCCTGGCGATAAGGCGTGCAAGAGTTGTTTTTCCCGATCCCGGTGGACCCCAGAAGATCATCGAGCTCAACTTATCATCCTCGATCATTCTCCTGAGGATCGCCCCTTCGGACATGAGCTCCGCCTGGCCCAGAAAATCATCCAGCGCCTCAGGCCTCATTCTGTCCGCCAGAGGCCCTGATCTATCCCTTTTTTCCAGTACCTTTTCCGGAGGGAAGAGGCTTGGCGTACTCTCTTCCATAGTCCCGCTTTCCGTTAATTTCTTGATTTTTCGAGACATATTCACTAAATTACCAGAAACTTCAACAAGGGGAAAGGGCCCAGCTTATTAGTTGTAAAATATTTCTGTGTGCCCTCTGACCGCATTATTACATACCTGCCCGTCCTGAATGCAGAGACAATGGAAGAAAAACAACGCATCCTTATAGTCGAAGATAACAAAAGCCTTAACGAGATACTGTGCAAGATCGTACAGTCCGAGGGCTACGGTTCTGTGTCTGCCGCAACCGGTAAGGAGGCAATTGAGAAGATCAGAGACAATGGTCCTTTTGACCTCGTCCTGCTGGATATCATGCTGCCCGATCCTGAAGCGCCGCCGGGACTGGGGATCGACGGTCTGGAGGTTTGCAGACAGATAAAGGGAGATTCCGCTCTGAAAGATACCCTGATCTTCATAGTCACCGTAAAGGACCAACCCGACGACATAATGAAGGGTATTGACGCCGGCGCGGACGATTATATAACAAAGCCCTTCAATACGACCCTTCTTATCGCAAAGATAAAAGCCATGTTGAGGATCAAACGCCTTCAGGATGAGCTGATCAGCAAGAACAAACTTCTTGAGGAAATGGCTGTTACAGACGGTCTTACCGGGATACCAAACTACCGTCATTTGATCGACAAGTTGGCCGAGGAAATAAGGAGAAGCCGCCGCTACAGGACACCGTTCTCCATGATCCTTCTTGATCTGGACAATTTCAAGGAAGTTAACGATACATACGGCCACCGTCATGGCGATTTTGTCCTGAAGTCTGTAGCCGGCGCCATACACCAGGGTCTGCGGGAGACCGATCTGCTGGCAAGATATGGTGGGGATGAGTTTGGGGTTCTTCTTACGCAGACCGATCAGACCGGCAGCAGGAAAGTGGCTGAACAGATCCTGACCCGTCTCTCTGACCCTGTTCTGGCAGATGGACGTGAACATATGATAGCGGTAAGTATAGGTCTCGTGTCATTTTCTCCCGGCCAACCCGAATCCTCCGATGAGGTTATCATCGCCGCCGATGAGGCTCTCTACCAGGCGAAGAAACTGGGCGGAAATCAGTATTTTTTCCTGGAGAAGGTTCTGAAGAAAACCAATGCAGAATGATGGGCTGATCTCGACCAATGACCAACGACCAATGGCCAAGGGTATGAATCAATAATATAACTATTTTAAAACACGTTGGTCGTTGGGCTTTGGGCCTTGGTCGCGGTTCAAGTCATTACTCCAGTACCTTCAAAAGCTCCATCCTGATCTTGTCAAGCCTGCCCTCGTCATCTATTTTGTTTCCTTCGAGATCGGTCAGATAGAAAACATCGGCGGCCTGGTCCACCTTTGTGGATACTTTCGCAGTGTGGATAGAAAGGCCAAGCGATGAAAGTGTTGAGGTGATGGAATAAAGCAGCCCGATCCTGTCCTTTGTGTATATATCGACAACGGTGTAGTTATCCGATACCTCGTTATCGATATCTATTCTGGTGGGTGCCTCCACTTCAACGACTACTGCTTTTTTTCTGGCAAGCGGCATGGAAGGCTTTCTCGTGTGGATCAGATCTTCGACTGTGAGATCACCCTTTAATACCTTCTCAAGCTCTCTACTGACCAGGCGAAATTTTACAGAATCCGTTATCGGCTGCATTACGCTGTCCGTCACCTGGAGTATATCGAAGACTATTCCATCGGTCCTGGTCAGGATCTGGGCACCCAGAATGTTGACGTTGTTGGCAGCAAGAACGCCGGCGATCCTGGAAAACAGTCCGGGATGGTCGTCGGCAACCACGTAGAACTCGGTATATCCGCCGCCTCTGGGCTGGTGCCACGCGGATACAACCACCTGCTCTCCCATTTCCAGATGCATTTCAATAAGGCGCGAGAGCTTTCGAGGTCTGAAAACAAGGTATGCCCTTTCGGTGAGCCGGTCCAGTTCATCTCTTATATCCTTTATGGGCAGCTTGTCACCGATGTTCTCCTCCACTCTTTTCCTCGTTCTTTCGATCCTGTCAAGGACATCTCCCCACTTCAACCCCCCGGTCTCCAGAACCCTGTTTGTTTCCACGAAGAGCTCCGTTATCAGGCTGCCCTTCCATTCGTTCCATACGCCAGGACCGACAGCCCTCAGGTCCGCCATCGTCAAAAGAACCATGAGGCTGGCAAACTCCTTTATTGTCTTCTCTTCGTGCAGGTCTCTTCGCTGTGCCACGTGGGCCATCACCAGATGGTTCCTGATCAGGAAATCTATGGTCTCAATATCATCGGCCGGGAAACCCAGCCTGGCGGCTGCAGCGGCCCCCATCTTGGCTCCCTTCTCCGAATGACCGGAACCCGCACCCTTTCCAACGTCATGAAGAAGTATAACCAGGAGGAGGAGCTGCCTGTTGTTCATGATCTCCTCGTAAACAGTTCTATAGATCTTAAGCCCGGTTTCCCGAGACATGGGCAGCTCAACGATCTCTCTTATCGCCCTGATACTGTGCTCATCAACTGTATAGGTATGATAGTAGTCATGCTGCATCTTGCAGTGAATGCCGGCAAACTCAGGAATATAGCTTCCCAGAAATCTCAACTCGTTCATGAGGAGTAATGTTTCATAGAGCTTTTTGCCCTCATCAAGGATGCTGAAGAACATACCCCGTATCCGTTCATCACTCCTGAAATTATCATCCACCAGCTTTACAGATCGCTTTACAGCAACTGCCATTTCGGGGGAGAGTTCAAGATTTGTGTCCTGGTAGATCTTGAAAAGATCCATAAGGCAGCCGGGATCCTCACGGAAGAACTCTACTGGCGGTTTCCTGCTGTAGATGAAACCCTCCCGCGAGAAGAATCCCAGGCCCAGATCCTTTTCTTTGAGGCGCATGAGGATCCTGGGCGTTCTCCTCTCCTTTTCCAGGCACCTCCTGATAATATTTTCCGTTATCTGGTGAACCTGTCCCGCGTGAGTGTAATACCTCTGCATGAAGCGTTCGACTGCGGGAATCCCGCTTCGGTCCTCGAATCCGAAACGCATCGCTAGATACGGCTGTCGTTCCATACTGAGGACGTCCCTCGCGGCATTGGCTGTAAAATGCAGCTCACACCTTACCCTTTGAAGAAAATTAAGGGACGTCTTCAGGAGCCTCAGATCCCTCCTGTCCACAAGGCCCAGTTCCTCCAGCTCGTCGATCCTGTCTATCCCGTAAAGTACCTTGGCAACCCAGAGCGCGGTGTGGATATCTCTTAACCCCCCCATCCCCTCCTTGAGGTTCGGCTCGAGGACATAAACCGTTCCACCGTGTTTGTTCAAACGATCTTCCATTGCTTTGAGCTTGCTTCTTACAAAATTCGTCCCCTACTTTCGTCAGAACCTTGCGTCTGAAATCTTTCAGGAGGGTCTGGTACAGGTCCAGGTTTCCCTGGAGAAAACGGGCGTCCAGAACGGAAGTGAGGACGTCGAAGTTATCGACGGCCAGATTCACACAATCGTTGACGGATCTGGTGCTGTAGCCGACGTCGAGGCCGGCGTCCCAGAGTGTGTACAGCACCTTCTGGGTGAACTCCTCCGCCCAGGGAGTGATCTTTTCCGGCAGGAGAAATAGCAGATCTATATCCGAGTGTGGGGCAAGCTCCCTTCGGCCATAACTCCCCAGTGCCATGAGGACAAGTCTTTCATCCCTCTTTAAACCCACCTTACCCAGGTTTTTTTCAGTCTGGTGATAGACAAAATCCACTATTTCGTCCATCAGCCGTGTCAGCTGGGATATTACTTCCAGGCTGTCAAGACCGGTTTCATGTTCACTTTTAAGTGTATTCCACGCGCCCCGGTGATCCTCCTGCAGCCGCCTGCCCAGTTCCTCCGTACCGCCAAGTTCACTGAGCTGTTCCAGAGAGAGAAGGCTCATGATGCCTCCAGGCTGGCCATGGCCAGCACCTTTTCGATGTACTGAACGATGCCGCGGTATATGGACTGGCCAACGACTTCCCTGTAGGAATTACTCGCCAGGAGCTTTTCCTCTCCTGGATGTGTGATAAAGGAGGTTTCCACAAGTACAGCCGGCATCTGGGCTCCGATCAACACGTAGAACGACGCCTGTTTAACACCATGGTTCCTCACATTTGAATACTTGGCTTTCAGGCCGCTGTAGAGACTGTCCTGGACGCTCTCCGCAAGCAGGCTTGACTGCTTAAGGTTGGATGTCCTCGTCAGGTCCAGAAGTATCCGCTCAAGATCTGCAAGTGTCTGTTCCGATATAGCGTTCTCCAGCATCGCTGTTTCAGAGGATTCAC
>QIFJ01000219.1 GCA_003229755.1 Pseudomonadota bacterium | reverse complement strand
AAGCCGCTGCAGCTCGATGTTTTCCTCTGCCAGACGCCTTCTCTCCACAGAGGCGCTGATCCTGGCCTTTATCTCCTCGATCCGGAACGGCTTGGTGATGTAATCCGTGGCACCCAGCTTCATGGCCTCCACTGCCGAATCGGGAGATCCGTATGCTGTGATCATGAGAACAGGAAGGTCAGCAAATTTATCCCTTATCTCTCTTAAGAGGTCGAAGCCGGACAAACCCGGCATATTTATATCGGTTATTACCAGGTCGAACGGTTCATTCTGGTCCAGGAGGCGCAGGGCTTCCGTCCCGGAGGCGCATTCAGTTACCTGGTACCCCTCCCGTCCGAGGAAAATGTCCAGCATCTCCCGCATGCTTCTCTCATCGTCCACAACCAGAATTCGACCCTTGGCTCCAGCACTCATTCTTCACTCCTTGCCGGAAGGGTGATCGTGATGGTCGTACCCTTTTCCGGATCGGTTAAAACGTCTATGGTGCCTTTGTGTATCTGAACCAGCTGGTAGACTATCGCAAGCCCCAGTCCCGTGCCCTTGGGTTTGGTCGTCTTAAAAGGCTCGAAGATCTCAGGGAGGATATCATCCGAAATACCGCTTCCCGTGTCAGCTACAGACAGAATAGCCCGAGGTGGATCCTCTTCTTCTTGAATCTCCAGTTTGATCAGTATCTCCCCAGTATCTCCCCGCCGCCGTCAATGGCCTCCAGGGAGTTCTTGGCCAGGTTGTGAAGGATCTGGTACATCTGTCCGGGATCCATTGCCATAATAACAGGCTCGTCGGGTATTTCCTCTTTTATGACTATACCGTTGGAGACGGCGCTCCCCTCCAGGATCGTGACGATCTTTCTCAGGTCCTCATTTTCGAACCTGGGAGAAGGAGGACGGGCGTAGGTCAGGAACTCCTCTACCAGGGTATTCAGTCTTCCCGTCTCCCTCAGGACTATCTCCATTAAATAGTGGTCCTCAGTGCCGAGCTCCAGAGAATCTTTCAGCATCTGAATGGATCCGCTCATGGAAGCTAACGGATTTCTTACCTCATGGGCGATGCTCGCTGCCATGCGTCCCACAGCGGACAGTTTTTCAGCGGATTTGAGCTTCTCCTCCATATCACGGAATTCAGTCAGATCCTGGAAGACAACCACATAACCCTTTTCGGTGTCCTTGAGCCTTGATATGGAGAGGCCGAAGATACAGTGCCGGCCGGAACTGTCGGTAAAAATCCCCTCCCACCTGTTCAGCATACCGGACGCGGCGCTCTCGCACAGGTTTTCGATGGGAACATCGTTAAAAATATCACCGGCAAAGGCATTGATCTCATCAGCGTTATCGATCCCCAGAATATTTGCACCGGATGAGTTGACCGTAATAACACGCCCATCCGGACCAAGAACAACAATACCGCTGCTGATACTGTCGAAAACAATATCGCTAAGATGCTGGAGACTGACAAGATCCGCAGTTTTCTCCGTGAGGGCCTCTTCCGTACTCCTGTATCTTTTTCCCATCTGGTTACCGAGAAAGGCAACGGCGAAAAATGCGGTTATATACAGCATGATCCTGCCGATTATATCCCAGGGATTGGAAGATGAGATGAGGGCCAGGACCTCCTTGTGAGGAGGCAGCAGAATGCCGAAGTACCCAAGGTCGACTATCGCACCGTACAGGATAGATGAAAAGGACGCGGTCCAGTAACCTCCGCCCGGAAAGCCCAGGGACGCCCACAGGATCGAGAAGAGGTACAGAAACGGGAAGGGGCTCTCATACCCACCTGAAAGGAAAACAATGACCGTATACAGGACAAGGTCGAAGCTAACCTGGATAAAACTGAACTGTTTGATATCCGTGACCTGGTGAAAGACTGATGAAAAGAGGATCGTGGCGAGATAAACCGCCACTATGAGGAGATAGATATAGTAGAGAGGAGCGAAGAACAGGATCTGGCTGCCCTTTACCTGGGCAACCACGGTCACTCCAAGCAGGAGGGTGATAGTAACCACCCTGAATAGCATCAGGACTTTTAGTAGAAAATCCAGTCCTGACGTCTGTACTGAACGGGCGCTGTAAGCCCCTTTGGCCATTTCTTCCTTTAGCCCAGTGCGGCCATTTTGAAGATCGGCAGGTACATCGCGATGACCACGAAACCGATGGCGCCCCCGAGGAAGACCATCATCATCGGCTCCATTAATGAAGTAAGGGCATCCACAGCCGTGTCTACTTCCTCGTCGTAGAAATCAGCGATCTTACTGAGCATGGCATCAAGGGCACCAGTAGCTTCTCCCACGCTGATCATTTGAACAACCATCGGGGGGAATACACCTGTCTCCTCCAGGGGCTCGGCTACCGTCTTACCCTCACTGATGCTCTGTTTTGTATAGAAGACGGAGTCCTCCACCACTTTATTTCCCGAAGTTTTAGCACAGATCTCAAGAGCATCGAGGAGTGGTACACCGCTCGAGAGCATTGTCCCGAGGGTCCGGGTGAACTTTGCCACTGAGACCTTACGGATAAGCATTCCGAATACAGGGAGTCTTAAAAAAATGCGGTCGATCCTCCTCCTGCCGTTCTCGGTGTTATAATATCTCTTCATGATAAATCCGAAAAAGATAAAACCGATCACCACCACACCCATCTTCCAACTCGCCGCAAAATTGCTGATATCGATCACAATCTGAGTGATAGCAGGCAGCTCTCCCCCAAAACTTGTAAACATAGCCGCGAATTTAGGGATAACAAACACCATGAGGATAGCCACCACCAGCACAGCGACTGCAAGGATGGTGAAGGGATAGACCATAGCGGATTTAACCTTCTTCTTCAAAGCAATAGCCTTCTCCATATAGGCGGCCAGGCGGTTCAGGATGGTATCGAGGATACCGCCGGTCTCCCCCGCTGCCACCATGTTCACATAAAGCGAATCAAACACCTTGGGGTGTTTTTCCAACGCTTCAGCGTAGGAGGCTCCACCCTCAACATCGGACTGGATAGTGGAAAGTGTGTTCCCCAGCATCTTGTTATCAGCCTGTCCAGCCAGTATCTCGAGACACTGGACCAGGGGCAGTCCGGCATCGATCATGGTGGCGAACTGTCGCGTGAAGATGACAATATCTCTGTCCTTTATCCTCTTGCCGCGCAGCCCGGGGATATTTATCTTGATCTCTTTCGGCTTGGCCTTGACTTTAATGGGGCTGAGTCCCTGTCTGCGCAGTGCTGAGTGGACAGCTTCTGTGTTCTGGGCTTCGAGCTCACCCTTCTTTATTTCTCCCTGCCTTGTCCGAGCTTCCCACTTGAATACAGGCATTAGTTACCTCCCCGGTTTAACGGGATCACTACCGCCGCTGTCCGGCGGGACTCTCGACCCTCACAGTTGAGCCGTCAACCTCGGTCAGATTAACACCGGCCTGGCTGAGCATCTGGCGCAGCTCCTCCGGGTTAGTGGTTCGGCCAAGGATAGTATCAAGGTGGACAACACCCTTGAGATGGAGGTCCAGGAGGGACTGGTTCATGGTCTGCATACCGTACTTTGACTGCCCTACCTGCATACTGGAATAGATCTGATGTACCTTGTCCTCTCGAATCAGGTTGCGAATTGCTGCATTGGGGATCATTATCTCCAGTGCCAGCATTCGCCCACCCGTCTTCCTGGGAAGGAGAGTCTGGGAAAGAACACCTTCCAGAACGAAGGAGAGCTGCGCCCGGATCTGGGACTGCTGATAGGGAGGAAAGACATCGATGATCCGGTTGATCGTCTGGACACAGCCGTTGGTATGGAGCGTGGCAAACACCAGGTGGCCCGTCTCGGCCACTTTCAGCGCAGCTTCGATCGTTTCCAGATCTCTCATCTCACCTATCAGGACGATGTCGGGATCCTGCCTGAGAATGTATTTAAGCGCCTTCTTGAAAGAATCGGTATCGGAGCCCACTTCACGCTGGTTCACAACGCAGTTTTTATGGGGATGGAGAAATTCGATGGGGTCCTCGATCGTGATGAGGTGCTCGTTCCGGGAAGTATTTATTCGATCCACCATCGCCGCAAGGGTCGTTGATTTGCCGCTCCCTGTGGGCCCCGTAACCAGAACCAGGCCTGTGGGTTTTTTTGTAAGTTCTTCGACTATCGGAGGTAAGCCCAGCTCTTCGAAGGTCCAGGTTTCGAAGGGGATCGTACGAATGGCCATTCCCACCGAACCCCGGGTCATGAACATATTTGCCCTGAACCTGGACAGCCCTTTTACACCAAAGGAGAAATCCAGCTCCCTTTCCTCTTCGAAAGTGTGCTTCTGCGCATCGGTCAGAAGGCTGTAGGCTACCTTTTTCGTCTCAGCAGGTCCCATAATATCCACATTAAGCGGCCTGAGCTTCCCGTCAACTCTCAGCTGTGGAGGCGTTCCCGGTGTTATATGGAGATCGCTGGCATCGTTTTCCACCATGAATTTAAGGAGCTGGTGAATATTGGTAGTCTTTCCAGATAATTCAGCCCCTTCCCTCTCGGAGGCTGCCGGTCTCTGTCCCGTACCCTGTGCCATAAAGCACCTCCAAAAAAATATCGATCAGTTCAGTTGCCGACCGTTGCTGAATTAATCTCCAAAGGTAACCCTGAGAACTTCTTCAATAGTCGATACACCATCTTTTATCTTATGTAAACCACTCATCCTCAGGGTCATCATTCCGGCACGGATCGCGGCTTCCTTTATCTCGAATGTAGTCCCTCCCTGAAGGATCACATCCTTTATCTCATCATTCACAAACATGACTTCATACAGGGCGACCCGGCCTTTGAAGCCTGTACCACCACAGGCGTTGCAGCCCTCACCGGAATAACAAGTGACACCCTCCTTGACCTCTTCTTTGGTAAAACCGATATCCTCCAAAGCCTTGGCGGGAACGTCGACAACCTGTTTACATGAGTCGCAGACCTTTCTCGCCAGCCTCTGGGCGACAACCATGATAACGGCCGAAGCCACCAGGAACGGCTCAACACCCATATTAAGCAGCCTGTTGATCGTGCTGGGCGCATCGTTAGTGTGCAGGGTCGACAGCACCATGTGTCCTGTAAGGGC
>QIFJ01000242.1 GCA_003229755.1 Pseudomonadota bacterium | reverse complement strand
TATCAGGGGTGAACTCCGTTTCTGAAAACAGGGAGGACAAGGAACAGACCCATATTATTCTCGGTTACCTGGGACCGACACTTTATTCGGTTGACCGCGATCCTCTTGAAGTGCTCAACGCAGTTCTTGCGGGTCAGGGTGGGAGACTTTTTACAGAATTGAGAGACAGGCAGTCCCTGGCATACAGCGTTTTCTCTTTCGTCGCGCCGGGTATAGACCCCGGTTACATAGTCTTCGGTATCGCAGTCAGTCCTGAAAGAGAGGCCGAAGCGATCTCTGGTATCCTGGAGCAGATCAGGAAGATACGGGATATGCCGGTTTCTGCTGATGAGCTCCGCAGGGCCGGGAAATACCTGGTGGGCAGTCACCTTATAGGTCTTCAGGACCTTTCCTCCAGGGTAGATGAGGTTTTCTTCCCGGCCCTGTATGGTGTGGATCTGGATAAAGCCCTCAGGTATCCGGATCGGATTCGTTCTGTAACCGCGCAGCAGGTGCAGAAAGCGGCGCAAAAGTATCTGGACCCGGAGAATTATTCAATTGCGGTTGTACGTGGTTCTCGCAGCGAAAAAGAGTAAAGCGCTTTCACCACGGAGGCACGGAGTGCACAGAGGTTTAGGATAGGGAGGAGGGAAAAGGGAGGAGTTTGGGTTTATCAAAAGAGACAAAAGCCTTTAACGCTGGGGGTCGCAGGGAAAAACATGGGCATGAGGCTACCCCCTCTTTCCTCTTTCCTTTTTCCTCTTTCCTGTTAGTAACGGAATAAAACCTGCAGGATAGGTGTAGAAATTATTAAGAGCTTATGTTATAAGTGTCCTGTTTTTCACAAGGGGTCAGAAAATACGTTTGGCAACAATTTCTTCGAGGAGGGTGATCAATGAATCGTAAATTGGCAGTAACTCTTATTGCGCTTGTGGTTGCAGTTGCGTTTGCCGGTACGATGACTTTTGCTTTTGCCGGGACACCCCCGGAAACCATCGTAATCGACAAGGCTAAAGACAAGAAACTGGGCGTTACTTTCCCTCACAAGGAGCATACTGAGACATATAGCTGTGAGACGTGTCACCATACAGCTAAAACTCCGGAAGAAGCCGTGAGCTGTTTTGTATGTCACGGTGTTAAACCCGACATTCCGGATCCAAGCCAAATGAGCTCCAAGAAAAACCCCTTCCACATTCTTTGCAAGACCTGTCACAGCGATCTGAAAAAGCAAAAAAAGGACACCGGTCCCACAAAGTGCAGTGGTTGTCATAACGCAGAGTAGTTCGTAAATAGTAAGGTAAAGTATAGGGGGCAGCGGGAGTTTCCGGCTGCCCCCTTTTTCTATTCCATTGCTCTAATTTCTAATACTCTAATGTTCTAAACCCATTTTCCAATATCCATTTGACAGTATCCGACAAAGCTAATAGTATGTCGGCAGTAGTTCTATCCAATATATTGTGAAAATATGAACAAGTGCCTTTTGCACCTTATCTGGAAAATTGGAGGGGCGGTGTGAAGCTTGTCAGGCAAGTTCCAGGTTTGATCCTTCCCATCTCCATCGTGATTCTTATCTTTATGGCTGGTCCAGCCTTTGCGGAGGATTGTTCCACTGCAGAGTGCCACTCGAGTATGGGAAAGGCTGAATTTGTACACGTTCCTGTTGCTGTCGGGCAATGTACCGTTTGCCATACAGGTAGAAAGGCGAACCACCCCACCAAGGGAAATAAGGGCAACGATTTCAAGCTCAGGACAGAGGGTAAGGACCTGTGCTTCCTCTGTCACGATCGGAACGACATGGCCGCTGTAGTCCATGGACCCATCGCCAAGGGCGCCTGTACCGTCTGTCACGACCCCCATCAGTCCAACAACGAGAAGCAGCTTAAAAAGGGAACCACCAGTCTGCTTTGTTTCTCATGTCATGAGGATAACATGACCAACAGAAAGGTAGTTCACGGGCCTGTTGCCGCGGGTGATTGTAACATCTGTCACAATCCCCACTCTTCGGATTTCAAGGGTATGGTTGAATTTAAGGGTTCGGAGCTGTGTTTCCTCTGCCACCTGGACCGGCGGGCCCAGTTCGAGCAGAAGTACAAGCACAAACCGGCCGCGGAGAATTGTGCTCTGTGCCACGATACCCATTCTTCTGATTACAGTTATATGCTGAAGGGGGAAGGTCAGAACCTCTGTTTTAGATGTCACAAGGACCTTGAAAAGCAACTGACTGAAGCAAAGGTGACCCACGGAGCTCTCGAAAAGGGTATATGTACTGTGTGTCACACGGCCCACGCATCTGACTTTCCCCGCCAACTGAAAGCCGCTGCCAAACAGATCTGCTACACTTGTCACAAGGAAATGGGAGTAAAAGTCAAGAAAGCGGAGTTTGTCCATGGGCCTGTAAAACAGGACGACTGTTATGCCTGTCACAATCCGCACGGATCAGGATTTACTAAAGTTCTCAAGAAGGCTTTTCCGGCGGAGTTCTATATAGCCTACGCCACCGAGAACTACGCACTCTGCTTCGACTGCCACAATCAGGATATTTCCATTGACCAATTTACAACAACCCTTACCGGTTTCAGAAACGGCGACCAGAACCTGCACTTTCTGCACGTAAACCGCGAGAAGGGAATATCCTGCAAGGCTTGTCACGAAGTCCATGCCGGTTCTCAGGCAAAAAACATCAGGAAAGAGGTTCCCTTCGGTGGGATGTGGATGCTTCCGGTCAAATACACTCAGACCAGGAATGGGGGTAAATGTGTGGTTGGATGTCACAAGCCCAAGGAATACAACAGGGTTAGTCCAGTCAAGTTTTGAATTATTAGCTCGAGATAAATGCCGGACAAAGGAAATAGTCAGCTGGTCGGCTGACCTTCATGAGATACAGGATGAAAAGAACACTCATAATAATATTAGTGTCCACTAGCATAGTATTTGTGGTAGGGCAGGCCTTTGGCGCCGGTGCTACTTTCAAGCTCCTGGCTCCTGCGGAGGAGATGTTCACTAGTCAATCAAGGGTCCTGATCATAGCCGTGATCGAAGGTGAAACTGATGCCAAAAGAGTCGAAATACTGGATAATGGCAAGACAGCGGGATACGCAGAACTGAAAAACAATACTATGGTCTACGTGGCAACGTTGTCGAAAGGAAAACACGAACTGGTTCTTGCCGCCTCGGGTGTCAGAAGACGATCGATAAGAGTCTTTTTCGGAAAGCAGGATGATTACAATTATCATGTGAAGCTGGAACCGGATTATTGTGAGACATGCCACTCTCAGGCTTCCAGGGGAATCTACAAAGGGGCTTTCTCCCAGACAGGGCTGTGTGCCGAATGTCACGATCCTGTGGATAGGGGGAAGTTCGTCCACGGCCCCGTGGCTGTAGGCGCATGCACCCCGTGCCATGACCCTCATGGTTCCAGGAACGAAAATTATCTAGTTACCGCCAGCAGGCAGCTGTGTCTGAACTGCCACAGTCAGAGTGTCAGCCAGAACCACACTGAAAACAGGCGGAACGCAAACTGTGTAGAATGCCATGATCCCCACAGCTCTGAGGAGGCTTACTTGCTCCGTTAACGGCATTTGCGGCAATTCCCTCTGTAACAGGCGCGGATAAACTGCGTAGTTTCTCTAGATGCCTTACTAATAATAAGCGGTTCATCTCCAAATTAGTTTGCGGTTATTCAAAGCGTATTTTACAAAGTTAAAGGGTTCCGGTAAAAGCCCGGCCATATGAATACACAATACCGAGATCACAGCAAATAATTGGGAGATGAACCGAAATAAAAAGGCTAGCTCACACTTTGCTTGAATCCTTACTTCACAGGGAACTAAAATGATTTGTTTTAGTAGAGAGAAAACATCCCGAAGGCTCCTCACTATTGCGACTCTTGTCTGTCTGATATCTCTTTACGTGCCCGTTGCCGCCGCTGCCTTTAAGTACGTTAAAGTGTGAGATCAGGCGCCCCTCCTGAAACTGCAGGATCTGGAAAGAGGTGAATATGAGACACCTGATTACGTTGATTCAACAGCGGTTCTGATCGTTTTCTGGGCCACCTGGAGCAGCCGCTCTGTTTTGGAACTGGAAGACCTCGCAAAACTGGAGGAAAAGTACGCGCAAAAAGGCCTGAAAATTCCTGGCTGTTAACGTTGAGAAACAGGCTATCGGTGATCGGGAGATATCGAAAATGTATTATTGAGGAAAAAGATCTGAAGTTCGATGTTACAGTAGACAATGGGCTCAAGACCTATAACGAATGGGGCGTCATAGCCACGCCCACCGCGGCCCTTATCGATAGTACAAGCGTGATAGTATTCGAGATGTCCGGTTACCCAACAAGCGGCTACAATGAGCTAGATGAGGCGATCCAGCAGGTTCTGGGACTGGCTCCTGAAGAAGAAAAGGTGGTCAGCTCGAAACCGGCGTATCATCCAGCCAGCGAGGCGCTCAGGCGCTTCGGGCTGGCTAATAGGCTCCTGGGCAAGGGCTTCATGACCAAGGCCATTCCGGAGTTTGAAAAATCCGCTGCAGCCGATACCCATTATGCTGATCCACGGATCTATCTGGGATACGCTCACATAAAGGCCGGCGCACAAGAAGAGGCCTCAGCATCCCTGGAAAGGGCAATGGGGCTCGGACCGGCCCGGTCCGAGCCGGTTCTCTTGATGGCTTACCTGCTTGTAAAGAAAGGGCAGCTCGATGATGCCCTTGCTCTTCTGAAAGAAAAGACTGCGCTATCCGGCGAAATGATCACTGATGGCGAAAAAAAGATCGATAAAAAGCTCCTGACAGGAATTAATCTGCGAACGGTACGGGATCTTCAGGAGGAAGGAAAGCCGGATAAAGCGTGAGAAGCCCTGGAGTCTGCAATTGGTGAAGAACTTGACAAACTTAGGATTTTCATCTTGAAAAAGAAAAAGGTAAACTCCATTATGGAAAAGATGAAACTGATGGTGGAGAAAAAAGAACAGCAATGACGATCGCGAAGAACATACTGAAATTAATAGTGTTGGCCGTTGCCGTCCTTTCCTTTTACCTGGGCGTTTCAGGAGGGGAGTGGGCGGAAACGATGTTCAACGCTACACAACTGAGACGATAATTGTACAGATTACTTTTCAGGCGAATATTTCAATCCACCCTTTGTGTAGGTGTGTCAAACGCCTACTTCAAGGGATTTGTTCCACCTGGCTCCCTCTCGCAGGGCCAGACAAAGGGTTTCTGCGTGCCTGTCAACTGTTACGCCTGCCCCGCGGTCACTATCACCCATGTCCTCAGCAACATCGAAGGAGAGAGGACCGAGGAGAGGGGGAAATATTATCACCCTCCCCCTGCCCCTCCCCTCAAGGGAGGGGAGTTAAAATCCATACCCCGATCCCGGACCTTGAGTCTTGCCTGCCCTGAGCATGTCGCCTGTCCCGAGCCTGCCGAGGGGAAGGGAGCCCGCCGAAGGGGGCTTTGGATCCGGGCAGTTTTACTCCTGATAATTGTTGCTGGATTTCCAAAAAGCGCTCTGGCAGTGACTAAAGTTGTTTATCCGGTTAACGGTACTGCTGTTAAAACTGCTACCATCACAGTTCTCGGTGTGACGTCCACACCGGATAAAGCAGTCACCTTTTCCCTGAACGGAACGAACGTTGTGGTAAAGGTTGATTCTGACGGCGTGTTCGCGCAATCATTACGGCTGAATAAATTGTGGAACGTGCTGCAGGTGGATGGCAGACAGATAAAGGTATTCTTTGCCTATGGGGGGAAGGCTCTGCCTGAAAATGCGACTGAGGCTTATCCGCACCCTGCCGCCATGGAAGGGTGTACGGATTGCCATGGGTTTGACGGTGAAGGTGGGGTAGAGATTGCCGAGGAAGGCAAAGAATTGTGCCTTATGTGTCATGACGATCCCACCCTTGGAAAGAACGGAACCCCCCTGGCCCTGATCCACAGCCCTATCTCGGACGACGATGACTGCACTTCGTGCCACGATCCTCATCAGGGCGAGAACAGGGCGCTGAACGTGGAGCCCTTGCCGGAACTGTGTTATCAGTGCCACGACAGCGTTACTGAAAAAAAGAAAGGAAAACAGTTCGCGCAAATTCACGGACCTGTAAACGAAGGATACTGCACCCAGTGCCACGACCCGCATGCTTCCAGCTATAAAGCGCTCTTGCCACAGAAAGGAAGCAGAGTGTGTTTTGAGTGCCACGACGATCCATCCCTTGACTCCGGAGGCAAAATCACTCGCCGGTTGAGGAGGATTGTACCAACTGTCATTCACCCCATGCTTCAGACTACGAAAATAACCTTACAGATGAGGTTTTCGAGCTGTGTTCAGGCTGCCACGATGAACACCCGGCTCACGGCCTTGATGCGTCTAATTATATAGATGCAGAAATAAGAGGAATAGTTTCACTGCCTCCAGACTTTCCAACTACCTTTGATGGTATGATGATATGCACTGGCTGTCATCTGCCCCATGGATCAGATAACGCCCGGCTCCTCGTTGCCTCCAGGAGAGAGCTCTGCGGGATGTGTCATTAGTCGGGGCGCAGGGCGCAGGGCGAAGTGCGTGAAAAGCAGGGAGGAGGGAGAGGATAGAGGGAGAAGGGGGTTATTGTGACACGGGGACGCGGAGTTATATGAGGGGGCGAGGGGGCACTTTCTGACAAGCCGACCCCACTTTGCGATGACTTTACCTGGAACCTGAAACTCAATAAGCCCAAGCCCATAACCAGGTTGATAGTTGTTAGTTATATATTCAACTCGGAACATGGAACTCTGAACACGGAACTCGACAAATGATCAGCTCACTTGCAATTAAAGTTAACTTGCTTATAGCCCTGATTCTGGTTGTGGCTCTGGGAATGTCTTCCTACGCCAACAACAAGAACCTCGAGCATCAGGCCGTTCATGGGGCCGAAACCGAGGCAGCCATCC
>QIFJ01000098.1 GCA_003229755.1 Pseudomonadota bacterium | reverse complement strand
GTTGTCATCATAAGGCATGGGAAGAACATCGCCTATGTCCCAGGTCATATTGGAAAGCCCCTTTTCTTCCTGTAGCTGTTTTGCTTTTTCGATCATTGCGGGTGTGATATCAATCCCCGTTACATGTTTTGCTTTCATGGCAAATTCACAGGCGACCAGGCCTGGTCCACAGGCAACGTCAAGGACCGTGCTTGAATCTGTCACCGAGGCCATATCCATGAGCATCTGCATAGCATCCATATGTCCATGTCCAGGTAATTTGGCAAAAGGAATCGCCTGTTTGGAAAACTGTTCAATAACTGTATCCTTGTGATCTCTATTCTCTGTCTTGCTCATAATTTCCTCCTATCCACAAATGAATAACAGGAATCAAAATATCATTCAACCAGCTGGCTTGCTAGAAAGGGTCCGAGGGTTGCATCTTGCTATTTAAGGTTTTTAGATAAAATACTCTGACCCCGGTGTTCCGTGCACACGGAGCGCTCTGACCCCGGTGTTCCATGCACATTCACTTGTATAGAAACGACGTAGAATATTGGCCTGACCTTTGGCCTGTCTTATATCACCATTTTCTGTTAGTATGCTGTGATATTCAAATCCGGGTCATCCCCTGTGACGTTCGCCAGTAATCCCGAGCGTGTATTAAGGTTAAAGGAGCCTATTGTCAGGTGAAATGATGGCCTATCCTGCAGTAATGGTCCTGTAAGGGGACTGACTGTCTGCGTTCCCAGTGTGAAGGACTTATTCAGCTCACTGTCGGACAGAGACAGGGCCAGAGAATATAGCCGGTTGAGTTCATCATCATTTGGGTCAAACTCATTTCGGATGCCGGTGACCCTCCCCGGAGCTTCTATTTCTAATCTGAATTGTTCAAGTATGCCCCTGGACCCGGGATCAAACATCTCGAGGCGCTGGAGTTTGCGGTTTCATCCTCTTTCTCCCAGGAGTTGATCAAAGTAACAGCCCTGCCGGCGATACCCGCCCGAGCCGAGGCCGGCATGGTAACGCAGGCGAGCACAGCAGATGTGAACGAAACACTTAATGAGTGGGTTGTGGTCAAGAGTTCATTCAAGAGATGTGAAGGGGTTTTCCCTGAAAAGAACGCTTTTTTCCAGAGAATATAAAGGAGTCAAGTAAAACTATGGATAAAATAAAAATCGCTATTGTCGGAGTCGGGAACTGCGCCAGCTCCTTGATACAAGGTATCCACTACTATCGGGAAAAAACCCCGCATAATGCCATTGGCCTGATGCATTGGGAGGTTGGCGGGTACAAACCCGGCGATATCGAGGTCGTTGCGGCCTTCGATACTGACAAACGCAAAGTCGGCATTGATGTGCACGAGGCCATTTTTTCTCCTCCTAACTGTACGGCGGTTTTCTGTTCCGACCTCCCCAAATCCGGAGTGGCCGTTCAAATGGGGAAAGTCCTGGATGGGTTTTCGGAACATATGAATGATTACGACGAAAAACGTACTTTTGTACTGGCAGATAAACCGGAACCGACCGAAGAAGAAATCGTCAGGATACTGAAGGACTCCGGCGCCGAAATTCTCTTGAACTACCTCCCTGTCGGTTCCGAGGAGGCGACAAGGTTTTATGCCGGTTGTGCGCTGAAGGCCGGTTTGGCGCTCGTTAACAATATACCGGTTTTCATAGCCAGTGATCCTGAAGGACCCTGGGCAAGGCATTTTGAAGAAGCCGGTCTCCCCCTGATCGGCGATGACATCAAGGCCCAGTTGGGGGCGACCATTATCCATCGCACTTTAACTGATCTGTTCGCAAAGCGTGGGGTCAAGCTGGAGCGCACCTACCAGCTCAATACCGGCGGCAATACCGATTTTCTCAATATGCTCAACCAGAACCGTCTGGCTTCCAAGAAAGTGTCCAAGACCGAGGCGGTGCAGGCTGTGGCCGCCCACCGTATGGACGATGATAATATCCATGTCGGTCCCAGTGATTATGTGCCCTGGCAGAACGACAACAAGGTCTGTTTCATCCGCATGGAAGGCAAGCTGTTCGGTGATGTGCCGATGAATCTAGAGCTGCGTCTGTCAGTGGAGGATTCTCCCAACTCGGCCGGAGTAGCGATCGATTCCATCCGGTGTGCTAAACTTGCCT
The DNA here is from genome assembly GCA_003229755.1 of Pseudomonadota bacterium. Taxonomy (GTDB): domain Bacteria; phylum BMS3Abin14; class BMS3Abin14; order BMS3Abin14; family BMS3Abin14; genus SZUA-178. The sequence goes on along the minus strand of QIFJ01000098.1, from coordinate 2,415 downwards.
TGAACCGGGGCCGGGGAGGTATACTGGAAGCGCCATCGGCCTATTTCTGCAAACATCCACCGCGGCAGTTCACCGACGATGAAGCGTTTCAGATGATGGAACATTTTATAAACAGCGACGGAGGCGATGGGGACTAAGTGCCTGATCATAGCGGCGGGCCAGGGCAGCCGACTGCAGCAGAGGGGTGACAGCAAGCCCCTCATCTCCATACTGGGCATTCCCCTTATCGAACGTGTGATCCGTTCCGCCATGGAAGCTGGTGTGGATGAGTTTTATGTTGTCATCGGCTGGCAGAGCGGCCTCGTCCGTGATTTTCTGGAACAGCTGGCTAAACGCCTGGCAATTCGGATCACGCCGCTGGTAAATGAAGATTGGGAGAAAGAAAACGGACTTTCAGTGCTCAAGGCACGGGATGTTCTGCAAGAACCTTTTTTGCTGCTCATGGCGGATCATCTCTTTGATCCGGAGCTTGTCCGCGCTTTGACGACTCATCCCCTGCCTGATGGAGAAGTAGCGCTTGTAGTGGATAGCGATATTCACAACCCCCTCGTCGACATTGATGATGTGACTCGCGTCAGCGTAAAAAACGGGAAGATCTGTGATATCGGCAAAGGTGTGACCGATTTTAACGGCTTCGATACCGGTATTTTTCTCTGCTCTTCCGCCATCTTTAAGGCACTGGATCAAAGTAGAGAAAAAGACGGCGATACGACACTGTCCGGAGCGATACGAGTCCTGGCTGAAGATGGACGCGCCGAAGCGATCTCTTCTTCAAGTGGTTTCTGGATCGATGTGGACGATCCTGCTGCCTTTAAAAGGGCAGAGAAGGCCCTGCTGGATCGTCTACGAGACAAACCTGCCGACGGGCCGGTATCGCGATACCTGAACCGCCCCCTTTCCGTGATATTTTCCCGCCATTTGGCGAAGGTAGATATTACGCCCAATCAAATCTCCCTGTTCTCGTTTCTGTGTTCCCTGCTGGCTGCAGGACTATTTGCGCTGGGCGGGTATTTTGCCCTGCTCCTGGGCGGCGTGCTGGCCCAGTTCGCGTCCATTATCGACGGCTGCGACGGCGAAGTGGCCAGACTCAAGTACCAAAGCAGCGACTTCGGCGGCTGGTTCGATGCAGTGCTGGACCGCTATGCCGACGCCTTCCTGCTGTTTGGCTTGACCTGGCACCTGCTGGCTGTCAAAGGGAACGGCTGGGTTCTCTTTACCGGTTTCATGGCCATTATCGGCTCCTTCATGCTGAGTTACACCGCCGACAAATACGACAACCTGATGCGCGAGCGTATCAAGGCCGGGATTGGGACCAAGCTGCGGATGGGGCGGGATGTACGTGTGTTTCTCATTTTTCTTGGAGCAGCGACGAATATGGTGTTCCCGGTGCTTGTGGTAATTGCTGTTGTGATGAATGTTGAGACCCTGCGTCGGGTTATGGTTGCGCTTAATGGACAAGATTGATCGCGCAAAACAAAAAATCCGGGCGGGCATCGCGGAATCGAGAGTACCGGAGGATTCACGTCACGCCGAAAACACATTAGTATGGTTGTTGCGGCTGAAGCCGGATGCGGACGAGGCACTGCAAATTGCGGCGCTGGCCCATGATATCGATCGGGCAATCGAGAGAACCAAGGTAAGACGAGCAGATTTCGACAATTACGACAATTTCAAGGCAGCTCATGCCCGAAACAGCGCTGAAATACTGCGCGCGATCCTGACCGGTTGTAGTGTGGAACGAGATATTGTGGATGAGGCCTGCCGACTGGTGGTGCTCCATGAGGTGGGCGGCGATCCCGGCTCCGATCTGCTCAGGGACGCGGACAGTATTTCCTTTTTCGATATCAACCTTCCGCTCTATTACATGCGTGAAGGCTGGGGCGAGGCCAAGGGGAGATCACGCTGGGGTTACCGGCGGCTTACCCCAAAAGCGCAGGAGATCGTTAAGCGCATCGATTACGAGGACGAGAAACTGGCGTGTCTGGTCAGAGAGGTGATTCATGAAAGCGTCTGATAGCAACTCTCTCACTCCGGGAAAAAACGGATATACTTCAATGTTGTTAGGGTCGCAAAAAGTTCATGAGCGGCTTTTTGCTCCTCGGGAAGTGAAAAGCGTCGTTTTCCCTTCCCTCACGGATCAATGACTCAAGGTTTATGTCATTGATCCGGGCGCCCATGCTCGGGCGCGATGGTAATAGTCTTGTGGTGCAAGTCATTGATTTGGGCGCCCCTAATGGGCGCGTTAATGACTCCTTGCGAAGCCATCAACTTTAACTGTTTCTCTGAGAAGGACAACAGGAGGTTAGTACCCCGTGGAAAGTCTTGTACCATATTTTCTTGACAAAGCGACTCTCTGGGCACCTAAAACGATCGGAGTTGTAGTAATTTTCGCCGTTTTCTTTATCCTTGCGAAAA
>QIFJ01000149.1 GCA_003229755.1 Pseudomonadota bacterium | reverse complement strand
TCAAGGGCATCTACCCTCTTGAGATGGTAGCATCGACTTTGCGATTGTTCTCCCAGGGTGTAAAAACGTGTGTCGAGATCGCGGTCATGGCTGCTGACGCAGGAGCGGTACCATCTGGAGAGGATGTTCTCTTCATAGCAGGCACGGGCAAGGGAGCCGACACGGCCTGTATTATATCGCCTGCCCATCAGAATAACTTTCTGGATCTCTGTGTCCGGGAAATCCTCGCCATGCCGCGCTAGATAAGGCGAGTGATTACACCCAAAAGCCCGGCCTTCAGATTATATATACCGACATTACACCAACTAATTTGGAAATGATCCGAAACCAGAAACTATCAGTTAGATGATATCGTTATTAATTACGATCTTGTCAGCCAGTTTCGACTTCATTGTTGCGATATAATCCAGAAAAACATCCTGTTCTTTCTGGAGCCCGACAGCCTCCTCGATGGATTTTCTCAGGTCTGTGGCTGCTTCCTCATCCGCAGGTCGTTCCTCGTTAAATACTATAACATAGTGCACCCTGTCACCTCTCACCAGTGAAGAGGCTCCAGCCCCTTTAAGGGTAAAGGCTTCCCGTATCAACTTTTGCGGCTCCATTAATCCCGACAAAGTGGTGTCCACAGCGGTGAAGAACGGAGTGGTCATTACCTTCAGGCCGTTCTCCCCTGCCAGGGATCTCAGCGACTTTCCCGCCTCCAACTGCTCAAGGAACTCTTCGCCCGTGTCTTCAGCCTTCTGTAACGCCTTATTTATCAGGAATCCGCCTGTAACTTCGTCTTTCACGACATCAAATTCCGGCAGATAAGATTCCTTTCGCTCAACCGTCTGGAAGAGATAGAGCTTCCCACCGTCTTCGGAAATATCACCCAGGTCCCCTTCTTCGGTTCCAAAGGCCCTTTCAAGAAGTACTACCGGTATTCCCTGGTTCTGCCCAAGCTGCCCCCTGGAGAAGGGCTTCGTGAGGATAACCTTCAGATCTTTTGCAAGGGCCGCATCCTTCAGAGATATTTCGGATGTTTCCGCCTGAGCAAGAACATCGTCCGCCAGATCAAATGCAAAATTGGATGACTTTTCTTTCCTTATCCGTAAATCGATCTTATCCCTGACCTCCTCAAGAGGCAGTAGCCTCTCCGGTATCGATTCAACTAATTTTACCACCTCGAAACCTTTTGAAGTAGGTATCGGGTTGCTGACCTCCCCCTTTTCCAGGGAGCTGATCGCGCGTGCAAAAGCCGGATCCAGGTTACTTTCTTCAATAAACTGAAGTTCATTGGGTGAAAGAACCGCATTCCCGTTCCTGGACCACTTTTTGACCGCCGCTGCGAATGTGATCTCACCATCACGGATCTGGCCTGTAACACTTTCGGCTTTCTCCCGGACCTCGCTTATGCTTTCCACACTGGCTTCAGCCGGAATAGCGAAAAGCAGGTTCTGGATCTTGTAGGCAGCATCCATGGTGAACTCATCTTCACGCTCCCAGTAATTTTCCTCTATCTCCTCTTCCGATACATCTACCTGATCTGGATAATCGGCCGGATCGACAACAACTACAGCCTGAATATACTTTTCGGGGACGCGATAGTCTTCCAGGTGCTCGTCGTAGTAATCCAGAAGTTCTTCCTCTGATGACTGCGGCAGCTGACCGGAAAAGGCATTGGCGTCAAGTGCAAGGACCTGGACGGATATCCTCCTGGTGAAGAGATGGAGGTTCTCATCCACCTCCTGGGGGGTAACTACAGCGGCGAGCCTGATCAGATCCATCATTTTATTAATTGCTATATCATTTGCAACAGATACTTCGTAGGCCTCGGGCGTCATTCTGTTGTAGTCCAGGAAAACCTGGTAACGCTGAGGGGAGAAAATCCCATCCTGTGAGAACGAGGGATTTGTGGTAATAGCGGAGGCGACCTCCCGGTCGGTTGCAGTTACTGACAGATCCTGAGTCCCTTTCAGCAGGAGATAACGTTCGAGAAGAGTTTCCATCGCCTGTCCCTTGATGTCCAGAGCCGCAATAATTTCAGAGTTAAGCTGATCGCCGTAGGTAAGCCTGTAGGATTCGAACAGCGTATTGTAAATATCGCGGTATTCAGAATAGGGAACTTTCACTTTGTCGATGGTGAGAACGGTATTGGTATTCTGACCCGAATAAGTTCCTACTCCCCAGAAGGCGAATACTACGACAATGCCGAAGAGGATGAATTTCATCATCCAGGATCCTGCCTTCTTACGCATCAAATCAAGCATATTTTTCCTCCGGTTTTTTCTGAGTTGAAAGTTGAAAATTTAAGGTTGAAAGTAAATGCCTATCAGAGAAGATAAGGACTTAAAATCATTGCGTTTTGTGATAACCATTAACTTTAAACTTTCAACCTTCAACTTTCAACAGTCTAAAGGTCGACGAGCTATTATAAGGATTAGTGTTCTGATTGCAAGGGTGGTAATTAGTAGTTTCTAGTTTCTGGTTTCTAGTTTCTAGTTTCTAGTTTCTGGTGAATACTATACATTGACCTTGTGTGAAACTCGAAAGGTGAAACTTGAAACCAGATTAGATTTCGAATTCCGAATTCCAAATCTCGAAATTCGAAGTAATTAGGATATGTTAGCGTTGAAAAGAAAGGTTGTTTTTGTTAATATTTGGGCGTTTTTATCGAGTTGCATTTAATCTGGTTTATAAGGTATGCTCCCACTCTGCCGGAACGGATGCGCGTCTTCCGCAGGCACCCGGGATAGAGACATTTGTGGAGCAAATAAGAGGCTATTATTTTCCAATAGAGGGACACGATGCTTTTTGACAACATCTTCGGACTGATCTCAAACGATCTTGCAATTGATCTGGGTACGGCCAACACCCTTATCTATGTGAAAGGAAAAGGTGTTGTCACCGATGAGCCTTCCGTCGTGGCGGTTCAGAAGGACGGTCGCGGTGATTCACGGGTATTGGCGGTAGGCCGCGAAGCCAAGCAGATGCTGGGACGAACTCCAGGCAGCATTGTGGCCATCCGACCTATGAAGGATGGTGTAATTGCCGATTTTGAAGTAGCCGAAGCCATGCTCAGGTACTTCATTCAGAAAGTGCACAATCGCAAATCCCTCGTTCGCCCCAGGATAATCATAGGTATCCCCTCCGGGATTACTCAGGTTGAGAGACGGGCGATCCGTGAATCAGCCCAGGAGGCGGGAGCTAGAGAAGTCTACCTGATAGAGGAGCCTATGGCGGCGGCCATCGGAGCAGGCCTGCCGATTGCCGAGGCTTCGGGAAATATGATCGTGGATATCGGCGGCGGCACTACAGAGGTGGCGGTTATCTCTCTGCATGATATTGTCCTGTCGATCTCCGTCCGGGTAGGCGGTGACAAGATGGATGAGGCAATAGTGGGATACCTCAAGAAGAAGTACAGCCTGCTTATAGGCGAGAGGATGGCTGAACAGGTAAAGATAGCGATCGGGTCGGCGTATCCCCCCGAGGATGTGGAGAACATGGAAGTCAAGGGCAGAGACCTCATTGGAGGTGTCCCCAAAACTCTTGACATCAGCAACAAGGAGATTTTCGAAGCCCTCGAAGAGCCCGTTGGGCAGATCGTAACGGCTATCAGGGATGCACTGGAGAAGACACCCCCGGAACTTGCTGCCGACATTGTTGATAAAGGTATAGTCCTGGCTGGCGGGGCCTCATTGCTGAAAGGGATGGATGTCCGGCTCAGGGAAGAGACTGAACTTCCCATTATTCAGGCAGAAGATCCCCTTACATGTGTTGTGAGGGGTGCCGGTGTTGCTCTGGACGAACTCAAGCTTCTGAAGCAGATATCCCTCAAAGAATAATATTCCATGGACCCTGGGAGTCTGCCGGAGAACCTCATCAGGCTCCGAAGAGTTTTATGAGTCAAGCTTTGCATTTCCACAATGCGTGATTTTCTTAAACGCCACAGGGATGGGCTGATTCTGTCGTTCTTTATTCTCAGCTCACTCCTGATAATCTCCCACCAGACAAAGGATTACTCAGCCATGACCTACCTCAAGAGAGGTGGTATTGCTGTTATCGCGCCCCTTCAGACAGTAGTTGATAACTCTTTCAGGTTCGTATCGGGCCTATGGAACGACTACATCTTCCTGCTGGGGGTTAGATCCGAGAATAAGGAGCTCAAGGATGAGGTTCACAGGTTGAGGGGTGAGGCACAGTTCCTGCGCGAACAGCTTTTCCGCGCGGGAAGGTTGGATGATTTTCTGCGCTACCAGGCCGAAACAGGCCTCATGGGAATTACCGCAAGGGTTATCGGTGAGTCACCTGATCCCTGGACCAGGGT
>QIFJ01000293.1 GCA_003229755.1 Pseudomonadota bacterium | reverse complement strand
AAAAGAACTGGGCGACCTTCGGTCGGAGTCCCTAGACCCATGACCCAGGTTAGCCGGCCTATGGCCAGGGTCCAACGTCCAAGGCCCAACGTGATTTAATAATGCTCTAATTTCGAGTTTAAGGATCTCTGACACCGGTTTCCACCATAGCCCTCCGTTGCTAAAGCTTTGAAGGGCGACGGTGGATCCTCTCCCACCAGCCGCCTTCGCGTAATGCTTCGTCGAGCCAAGGGGGAGAGGAAGTCAGGGCCTTTCTTTGTTAGCTTCCGTCTCCGTTCTACGAACTTCCGTCTTCACACTTCGTGCATCTACGTGACAGGTCGACGTGACAAGTTGCGTGAAACAAAACTCTGGATTTCATAAAAACCGGTATCCCCGGAAAGTTCCTTATGCTATGATAACTCCGTGGAAAATAAGGAAATTCAGGTTAGAAAATCACGGCTTCAAGACCAGGGAAGAGAAACGGATCTGAAGGATAAAACTCCATCGGAGAGGTTTGCGATGGTCTGGCAGCTCACTGTGAACTCGTGGGCTTTCATGGGGGATAAGATTGATCAGCAGCGATTACAGAGACATATTGAGCGTATTTATCGAAGAGGGGGTTGAGTACCTCGTTGTCGGAGCCTATGCCCTGGCCGCCCATGGCTTGCCCAGAGCAACGGGGGACATAGACCTCTGGGTTAACGCCACATCACAAAACGCCCGAAAAGTATTGCGGGCACTGAAAAAATTCGGTGCTCCCCTTTCGCAAATAGATTCCAAAGATTTTGAAGAACCAGGAATCGTTTACCAGATCGGTGTTCCGCCTAATCGGATCGACGTTCTCACTTCCATAGATGGAGTTGAATTCGCCGATGCCTGGAGCAGGAGATACCAGGTCAACATAGATGAACTCACGGTTCCGGTAATAAGCAGAGAGCACCTGATTCTGAACAAGAAAACTGCAGGAAGGCCTCAGGATCTGGTAGATATTGCGCAACTGGAAGCGATGGATTGAATATACCAGGATCGTGATGCGTGATTGGTGATTAGGAAAAGTTTCTAGTTTCTGATTTCTAGTTTCTAGCAAACCATGCCGACCTTCGGTCGGAGTCCCAGGTTCCAACTTCCAGGTTCCAAGCTACAGAGACTCACCCTCCCCCTGCCCCTCCCCGGCTGGCCTATGGCCAGGGTCCAACGCCCAACGTCCAACGTGATTTAATAATGCTCTAATTTCTAATGCTCTAATGCTCTAGCCCCCCTCCTCCCTTCTCCCTCTTCCCTGCTTAACACACCCCCACCTAACCTCCCCCCTCAAGGGGGAGGGATTTACGAGTAATTCTTTGCGGCCTTTGCGATCTTCGTCACGTCGACGGCGTGATGAACCCCAGGCCTAACTTTTTATTTGCATCCCCAGTGCAGTTATTTTATGCTATTATTCAAGTGTTCAATTGAATAATATGGAGATATGATGAATATGGATAATCTGACGGGAAGGGAATTTAAAGACAGGCTTTACGAACATTTCGGCCTTATAGGGAAGGCTCTTTCGGCCCCCAAGAGGCTCGAACTCATCGATATCCTGTGCCAGGCGGAGAGAACGGTGGACGTCCTGTCAAAAGAAGCGGACATGACTGTTGCCAATACATCCAGGCACCTCCAGGTTCTGCGGGCGGCTCGCCTTGTTGAAACCAGGCGGGAAGGGCATTTTGTCTACTATCGCCTGGCAGATGATTCGGTATGCAGTTTGTGGTCAACGATGAGGGACCTGGCGGCAGGCAGAATCGCTGAGATCGACCTCCTCGTAGAGAAATTTTTCAGGGCCCGCGATGAGTTCGAACCGATAAACAGGAGCGAACTCCTCAAAAGAGTGAAAACGGCCCAGGCTGTGGTGATCGATGTGAGGCCTAAAGTAGAGTATCTCGCCGGCCACATCCCCGGGGCCCTATCGATCCCCGTTGAGGAACTCGAATCGAGGCTCGACGAACTACCAGGAGATATTGAGATCGTTGCTTACTGCCGGGGACCCTACTGCGTTTTCTCACTTGATGCTGTTGAAATTCTTCGATCCAGCGGGTTCCGCGCTGTACGCTTCGAAGATGCAATACAGGACTGGTCGTCTCAGGGCCTTCCTGTTGCACTCGGAGAGCCCGAGTAAGCCATTAGATGTTAAGGATGGGCCTTTTACGACCCTCTTAAATCCTATGCATAAAAAACAGAGGAAAATAGTTCTCGGCCTTACCGAGAACCTGGGACAGTTCTCACTGCTGGTGCTCATAACCGGCTTCGTGGGCGCCATGGTGGGTCTGGAGCGTACTGTAGTACCCCTGATCGGCAAGACCGAGTTCGGCCTGACATCGAAAACGGCCATCGGATCATTCATAGTCAGCTTCGGCATCGTCAAGGCTTTCTGCAATATGTACTCGGCCAGGATCTCCGAGAAGTGGGGAAGGAAAAAGGTCCTCATCCTGGGCTGGTTGATAGGCATCCCCGTTCCCTTCATCATAATTTATGCCAACAAATGGATCTGGATAGACTTTGCAAACGTTCTTCTGGGGATCAATCAGGCGCTTGCGTGGTCGATGACGGTGATAATGAAGGTCGACCTCGTTGGCCCGAAAAGGCGGGGCCTCGCCCTGGGGCTCAACGAGTTCGCGGGATACCTTGCCGTGGGCATAATGGCGTGGGCAACGGGGAGCATTGCGGCTTCATACTCTCTTCGTCCCTATCCGTTCTACCTGGGTATAGTCATCGCCTTTACGGGGCTTTTTCTTTCCATCTCCCTTGTCAGGGAGACCCTGGAGTATGCTCACCTGGAAGCGAAACTCCACGAGGATACCAACCCCCCTGAAGCTGAAGGAACAAACGACAAACTCCCCTCCGAACCCTCTTTCAAAGATATCTTCCTGCACACATCCTGGAAGGACAGAAGGCTTTTTTCCTGCAGCCAGGCGGGCCTGGTAAACAACCTGAATGACGGGATGTCCTGGAGCCTCTTTCCCCTCTTTTTCTCTGCCCATGGACTGGGGGTGGCCGCGATAGGGGTTATCAAAGCTGTCTATCCGGGAGTGTGGGGCCTGCTCCAGCCTGTAACAGGGCCTTTAAGCGACAGGTTCGGCAGGAAGTGGCTTATCGCCGCCGGGATGATAATCCAGGCTGGAGGGATATTTCTAACTGTCGTGAAAAGAGATTATACCTACTGGATCATCGCGGCAGTTTTCCAGGGTCTTGGAACAGCCATGGTATACCCTGTGCTTTTAGCGGCAATAAGCGACGTTGCCCATCCGAAATGGAGGGCGAGTTCCATCGGGGTTTACAGGTTCTGGCGTGATCTTGGTTACGCTGTCGGGGCGCTTCTTTCCGGGATCATAGCCGACCTTTTCGGAATTGCGGCGGCAATTTCAGCGATTGGAGGCCTTACACTTCTATCGGGCCTTGTCGTTGCTTTCTCCATGGATGAGACCCTGGTTACTAAAACCGGGAGCTGAAGTTTCGATCGTCCCTGCTAATCTCTCCGGCCAGCCTACGGCTGGAGACCCAAGACCCATGTCCCAGGACTCAGGTAAGCCGGCCTTTGGCCGGCGTCCAATGTCCAATGTCCAGCGTGTTAAAAATGCTCTAATTTCTAATGCTCTACCCTCCCTCCTCCCTTTTCCCTCTTCCCTCTTCCCTGCTTACACACCCCCACCTGACCTCCCCCCTCGAGGGGGAGGGATTTACGAAAAACTGCAGATCGGTAAATGGAATAGCCGTCACTCCGGAAGCAAGACGAAATACACCAAAATATGTTTTGACTTTAATTCGCATATGCAGGAACTTATTGCCGGAGTTTATCCCGTATGAATAATCGAAAATCCATACGAATTGTTCTGTTTATCTCGTTGGCAGTGACGCTTCTTGCGTGGTCATCGAGTGGTTTTGCCGCGGACACGCCAGTTCGCAGTGTCGTCAAACAACCCACCAGCAAGACCTCTCCCCCAACTGATACCGTTAAGCCTGCAAAACAACCGGCCCGGGCAAAGGAAGCTGAGAAGAGTAAAGGTATAAACCTGTTTAAGAAACTGAAGCTTTTCAAGAAACGCAAAACCACGAAGGCTCTCGAGCCAAAGCCGGCCGCCAAAACACCGCCGGATAAAAGCCTGAACAAGAATAAAACAGCTGCAGAAGGAGCAGATGGGTTCGAACCTCTTTCCATAACAACCCCGACGCTTCGTATGGTAGGAAGGGAGTTCGAGCCCATTTCCATTGCAACCCCGGCCCTGCGGATGGTGGGAAGGGAGTTTGAACTACAGGTCATGACCACCGGTAAGATGCAAATGACCGGCAGGCAGTTCACGCCGCTGGCAACCGTCACGGCCTC
>QIFJ01000321.1 GCA_003229755.1 Pseudomonadota bacterium | reverse complement strand
CTGCCTTCTTACCTTTTTCTGATTTTCCAGACTGTCTTCTATAAAGGTAAGAAGGCAGGACCTGACCCCAACTACCCGGCCTTATAAATAACCTATTCTGGAGATGAACCAAAATAAATGGAACGGGATATAATCCACTTCTCAATACCCTCTTTTCCCATAGCCCTGGCGAGGGTCACGGATTCATCTTTGAGGGAGCGCCCAGTCGCCATAGCCCCCGGGCATTCGGAGCGGGCGCTTCTCCAACATGTGTCCACCGAAGCCAGGTCCGACGGTGTTTTCGAAGGTATGCCCGTTTACAGGGCTGTGCGCCTCTGCCCGTCCCTTACCCTCCTTATGCCCAACCCCGGCCTCGTGTCCGGCGGGACGCGAAAACTGATCTCCCTGTCAAAACACTACACCCCCCTCTGGGAGCCGGCTTCAGCCGGCCGGATCTTCCTTGACATGACCGGGTGCAGCCGACTATACGGCCCGGGCAGGGATATTGCCATGCGCCTGGAAAGGGAGGTTGAAGACAGTATGAGGCTGAAGGGGTCTGCTGGAGTCGCCGGCAACAAGCTTGTATCGAAGATCGCCTCCGGCTGCCTGGACAAGCCCGGTATCTGCGATGTCCTGAGGGGTAGCGAGGCCCAGTTCATTTCACCGATGCTCATATCCGTCCTCCCCGGGGTCGGAAGGACCAGGGAGAATGTACTTCTCTCCGATCTGAATATCCACCGGGTGGGGCAGGTGGCGGACCTTTCAGTCTCCCATCTGAAACTCCTCTTCGGCCCTTTTGCCCCGCTTCTTCACCAGCGCGCGGCGGGGATCGACCCAACCCCCGTAAAGCCGCCCGAGCTTTCCCTGACCATTTCTGAAGAGTCATACATGGCGCAAGAAGATAACGACGACAGCATCCTTCTGGCCGAGCTGTACAGGCTGATTCAAAGATGCGGTTTCAGGTTGAGAAGCATGGGAAAGGCGGTCGCGGTGATCCGGCTGACTGTGCATTTCGCCGATGGCATAAGCGCAAGGCGCACTCACAGCTTCAGGGCTCCTGAAAACCAGGATCCGGCTCTGACAAAAGCCTCTGAAAAACTCCTTGAATCAATATGCTCAAGGCGCGTCAGGGTGAGGGGCATGCGCCTTGATTGCCGGAAGCTTTATCGCTATGGCGGTCAGACAGACCTGTTTGCTCCCAAATTTTCCGGTTCTTTTACGGTAAGTTCCCTGCAGTTTGCCCTGGACAGTGTGCGCACAAAGTACGGCGCCAACGCTGTCTGCCGGGCAGACACCATTGAAAGCTGATGCGTGGCTTCGTTCACCTGCATGTTCATTCCTCATTTTCACCTGTCTGGGGCGTTATGGATCCCGCCGAAATATGCCGGGCCGCCCTTGCCATGGGCATGGACCGCTTCGCTCTCACAGACCGGAATGGAGTGTACGGAATCCCCCATTTTCTGGAAGTGGCAAGAGAAGAAGGCGTAAGGCCCATCATAGGCGCCGAGGCACTAACGAAAAAGGAAAGAGCAGTACTGCTGGCGCGCAACATGACCGGTTATTCAAACCTCTGCCACATCCTTTCAGACATCCACAGCAGCGAGAACCCTGAGCTTTGGAACCTGATCGCCCCACGCAGGGACGGACTTATCGTTATCAGCGACAGCAGGGAGCTTCTTGTTACTCTTAAAAGAAGTTCCCCGGAGGGACTTTTCGCGGAACTTTCCCCCGGCCACAACATGCATCTGGCCCTGTCCGTTTCCAGGGAAACGGGCATCCCGCCTGTTGCCACAACCCGGGCCGTCTTTCTGAAGCCGGAAGATATTGAGACTCACAGGGTTCTCAGGGCCATAGCGTTAAATACCAAGCTTTCCAGACTGCCTTCCAGCCAGACAGCATCTGACTCGGATTTTTTTCACCCGGCCTCAGCGATACAAGACTACTTTCCCCACTGTCCCGAGGCTGTACACAACACTGTGCGTATCGCGGACCTGTGCGAGGATGACTGGGATTTTTCCGGGATCGTCTTCCCTGCCTTCAGGGGGATGAGCGACACTGAAGCGTGCGGAGAGCTTGAGAAACGTTCTTTTGAGGGCGCGGTAAAAAGGTACGGCCGTGTCAACGAAACGATCCGCGAGCGTCTCCGCAAGGAGCTGACTGTCATAGGTGAGAAGGGTTTTGCCCACTATTTTCTTGTCGTTGAGGAGCTTGCGAAGCGATCCCCCAGAACCTGCGGCAGGGGCAGCGCCGCCGCGTCTCTGGTATCTTACTGTCTCGGCATCACCCACGTGGACCCCATCCGCCACAACCTGTTTTTTGAGCGCTTTTTAAATCCAGGGCGCGTGGACCCTCCCGATATTGATATCGACTTTCCCTGGGACGAGCGGGATGAAGTCCTTGATTTTGCTTTTGCGAGGTACGGGGCAAAACGGGCCGCCATGGTGGCCAACCAGGTGGGCTTCGGCGCCCGGTCAGCATTGAGAGAGGTGGCCAAGGTCTACGGTGTGCCGGAAGGAGAGATAAAGACTATAACCCGCCGAATTTCCGGTTTCTGGAAACCGGAACAGACCGAAGAGAAGATCAGCACACACCCCCTGTTTGCCAATGAAAAACTGAGCGGCGACTGGCGAAAGATCCTGTCTGTAGCCAGGAGGCTCTCCGGCAAGCTGCGGCACCTGTCACTTCACTGCGGGGGATTGGTGGTCGTACCGGACCGTATAAGGAACTACGTTCCGGTGGAGATCTCGGCAAAGGGGCTGCCGGTGATCCAGTGGGAAAAGGACCAGGCAGAGGCCTCAGGCCTGGTGAAAATTGACATACTGGGAAACCGCTCTCTAGCCGTCATCAGGGATGCAATAGAGGCCGTCTGTAAAAACACAGACGAAAAGATAGATTACAGCAGCCTGGACCCTCTCCAGGACGAAAAGACCCGCGCCCTGATCCGCACCGGCAGGACCATGGGCTGTTTTTACATCGAGTCTCCCGCCACGCGCCAGCTTCTCATGAAGATGTGGGGCGAAGAGCCCGCTGCCGGCACTTTTGCATGTGATCTTTTCGAACACCTTGTTATGGCGTCGTCGATCATCCGTCCCGCAGCCAACGCCTTTATCCGCGAGTTCGTCGCCCGGATGCGAGGCAAGCCTTTCAGGACCCTTCACCCTCTCCTCAAAGACATCCTGGCAGAGAGCTACGGCATAGCGATCTACCAGGAACACATCACACAGATGGCAATGGCCCTTGCTGATTTTTCCCCCTACCACGGGGATCAGCTCAGAAAGATCATCAGCAAGAAGCACAAGGGCAGGAAACTGGATGACTATCGAAAGATGTTCATATCCGGCGGCCGGAACAAGGGAGTTTCCGATGCAGTCCTTGCAAGGGCATGGGAACAGATCCTCTCCTTCGGCGGGTACTCATTCTGCAAGCCGCATTCTGCGTCCTACGCCCTGGTTAGCTGCAAATCCGCATACCTGAAGGCAAACCATCCGGCGGAGTTCATGGCGTCGGTCATATCCAACCAGGGTGGATTCTATTCCACATTCGCGTATCTTTCCGAGGCAAGGCGCATGGGCATTACGATCCTCGGCCCGGACATCAACGAGAGCTCATATCATTACACGGGATATGGATCAGCAGTGCGGGTGGGCTTCATGCAGATAAACGGGCTCACCAGGAGAGGCAAGGAGCTGTTTCTGGCCGAAAGGGAACGCGAAGGTCCCTTTACCTGTTTTGAGGATTTTATCCGGCGCACGGCGCTGAATCCTTCCGATGTCAAGCTGCTCATCAAGGCCGGCTGTTTCGACTCCACAGACGGGATCGACCATCGCCCTGGCCTGCTCTGGAAGCTCCTTGCCCACTGCCATAAGCACGATGATCAGGAAAAAACCGGACGCCTCTTTGATGAGCCGGGCGGGGATCTTCCCGACCCCGGGCCCTATGATGAAAAGGATATCATTCGACAGGAGCTGGAGACCCTGGACGTGCTGATCTCACGCCACCCGCTGGACATACATGCTGATGAGATCGAAAGAACAGCGCCTGTAAAAGCTTCGGAGATGGGCCTGCACAGGGGACGGCCCGTGACCACTATAGGATGGTGGGTGACTGCAAAGGTCGTCCAGACAAAAAACGGAAAACCCATGGAGTTCGTAACATTCGAAGACACCACCGGCATCTACGACACTACCTTCTTCCCGGAAGCCTACAGGAAGTTCTGCAAAAAACTCACCCGGCACCGTCCCTATGTGCTGAAGGGAGTAGTGGAAGAGGACTTCGGTGTGTACACCCTTAATGTGAAGTGGGTTTGCGTATTAGGTAATGACTGACATTAGAACATTAGAAATTAGAACATTAGACACTGATAAT
>QIFJ01000091.1 GCA_003229755.1 Pseudomonadota bacterium | reverse complement strand
CATCCTTTACCGTGAAGGCCTTTACGCCGCTCCATTGCACATGCTGCCAAAGGTACTGGATCGAGACCTGCATCTCCCTGGCAATGGCCAGATTCAGCATGTTAAGCAGTTCATCGGAAACTTTCTGATGGTGTGACATACTCTCCTCCTCAAGGACGAGCCGTTAACAAGCAGTAGGTCTACCCGGAAAGTATAGCTCCTGTGAAAGGGGACTTCAAGAGTGGGGTCGGATCTGAGAATCTGAGGTCCGACCCCAATACTAAACCTGAAAATGTTCAATATACGATTTTTTTCATATCTGCTACCTTATTGGTAATGAAGATCCGCGAGCTCCTGAAAATATATCCAATACTGCTCTCTTTCGAGTTCTTCCCCCCCAAAAACCCTGAAAGCGAGGGTGTTCTGGACGAAACCGTCAGTATCCTGAAAAGATTCAACCCGGACTTCGTTTCGGTAACGTATGGCGCCGGGGGCAGTACGAGGGAAAAGTCACTTCACTGGACCCTGAACATAAAAGAAAAGTACGGGCTTAACGTCATGATGCACCTTACTTGTATCGCATCCTCGAGGAACGACATCCAGGCGATCACAAAGAGCCTCAAGGAGAGGAACATCCAGAACATACTGGCCCTGAGGGGGGACCCTCCCGAGGACATTCCCGACTATGCTATCAAGACAGATTTTCAGTACGCCGATCAGCTCGTTGATTTTCTGCAGGAGCGAAACAGCTTCTCCATCGGTGTGGCAGGATACCCGGAAGGACACATCGAGGCACCGTCTCTGGAAAAGGACATCGAGTACCTCAAGAAGAAAGTGGACGCGGGCGCTGATTTTATTATTACACAGATTTTTTTCGATAATGATTACTTCTACAATTTCATGGATCGGATAGCTCAAGCGGGTATTAATACGCCTATCATTCCCGGGATCATGCCCATAGTTAATATCGGGCAGGTGCAGCGTTTCACCCAGATGTGCGGCGCCACTGTGCCGGTCCACCTCCTGGACCGGATGCATACAATGAAACCTGAAGATATGATCAATGTCGGTGTTGAGTACGCCATCGAGCAGTGCAGGGAACTCCTGGATTTCGGTGTCGCCGGCCTGCACTTCTACACGCTCAACAGGAACAAGGCTACGGAGATGATCCTGATGGAGATTGAAGGAAATATCAGGAGTTAGAACATTAGAAATTGGGGTTCATCTCCAAATTAGCTGGTGATTAATACATAATAATCGGGTTCCGTCAAAAGCCCCTTCGCCTTCGCAACCCCCTTTTAGCTTCGCTTCAGGGCTTATACCGATACCATGGCCGGAACCCTGGATAGATAAATTTATGTAAGGCCGGGGTTTTGGTGAATCACGAAGCAGAGCTAGCCCCACGCGCAGGCGAGTGATTACACCCAAAAACCCGGCTTTATAAATAAAATAACCGAAATTCCACCAGCTAAATTGGAGATGATCCGAAATTGGAAATTGGAAATTTTCAAGCAAGGGATGAAAAAAATGCATAAGATAAAGGTGAAATGTAACAGATTGGCTGCCGCAGCGCTTCTGCTTGTTGCGGTTCCCGTCCTGGGAATCGTACAACCGTCACCTGCCGGGGCGATTGAGACAATTTCTTTCGGTGTGCTTCCAGTAATTCAGGCCCTGCCTCTTTTCGTAGCGAAGGAGGAGGGGTTCTTCGCGGCAGAGGGTATCGATGTGGAGCTGGTCCCCTTTAGATCCAGTCTGGAAAAGGACGCGGCCATGGCAGCCGGGCGGATCCAGGGTTATTTCGGAGATATGCTGACCTCCATCATTATGGACGCCAACCAGATACCTGTGAGGATGGTTGCCACTGTCTACAATGCTACCGGAAAGCAGCGTATGTTTGCAGTGCTTGCCGCTCCCGGCACGGGCAAACCATCTCTTGCCAAGCTGGCCGAAGAGGGTATCGCAGGCGCTTCCAATACGATCATTGAATATTTCATCGCCAAAATCCTTGCCAACGAGGCTCCCGGCGCCAGGTTAAACATGATCGAAGCCAAAAGCATACCATCCCGGATTCCCATACTACTCGCCGGCAAAGTACCAGGCGCTGCCCTTCCAGAGCCCCTCGTGACGCTGGCCGAGATGAAGGGAGCAACTGTTGTAGCCGATGACCGAGGGAAAGGGATAGCACCTACGGTGCTCACTTTCACCTATAAATTTCTCCTGGATCGCAGGGTAGACACAGTTAAATTCCTGAGAGCAACGGCCAGGGCCTCATCCCTGATAAGCAAGGAACCGGAGGCTGTGCGCCCGATAATGATCAAACACGCCCGTGTCCCGGAGCTCCTCCAGGATTCCTTCGCAATACCTGTATTCGGCCCCCTTACAACCCCTGAACGCAGCCTGGTAATGGACACATACAAATGGCTCGGGAAAAAGGGTGTCCTGAATTCAGAATTGACATGGAGCGAGATGGTACAGGAAGGATTACTGTAATGTGATCTTCTCCAAACCGATTGGTGAACGTGGAGAGCGGGGGTCAGACCCCATTATCAAAAGTGTATTCATCAGGCCGGGTTTTCGGGTGTGATCACTCGCCTTCGCAACCCCCTTTTAGCTTCGCTTCGTGATTCACCAAAACCCCGGCCTTACATAAATTTGTCTATCCAGGATTCCGGCAAAAGGCCCTGAAGCGAAGCTCAAGGGGGTTGCGAAGGCGAAGGGCCTTTTGCCGGCACCCGTTTATTATATATCAACCACCAAATAATTTAGAGATGATCTTTATTATGGATATTCTGAACAGTAACAAATTAAAGGCATGGTACCAGGCCAGCCGGCCGCCCTTCTACATCGCCACATTTATTCCCCTTACAGCGGGCTGGATGCTGGCCGTAAGGTCAGGGGCCCCTTACCAGGCAGGCCTGTTCCTGCTGATAAACATTTTTGCGGTGATGGTGCACTTTGCCACCAACCTTGCCAACGACTACTTCGACCATGTACAGGGCGCGGATGCCGGAGGGTCGATCGGCGGCTCCAGGGCGCTCCAGGAGGGCAAATTGTCGATAGGGGAACTGGGTGCCTCTTTGTGGGTACTCTATATCGGCGCTGCAGCCATGGCAGCGGGCTATATGTGGCTCGCAAATATGTGGATCATGTCACCCCTTGTGCTCTTTTCGATCTTTTCCAGCCTTTACTACACGGCGCCGCCAATACGCTACGGTTACCTCGGCCTGGGGGAGCTGTTCGCGGGGATCAATATGGGTCCTGTAATGGTGGTGGGAGCGCAGTGGATTATTGCCGGTTCACCGTCGCTGGATGCATTTCTCGTTTCCCTGCCCATCGGGATGATGGTGGCCGGGATCCTCTACTATCAGAGCATGCCCGACATGGAAACTGACGCTTCCGTGGGCAAACGAACGATTACTGTCCGGCTGGGGAGGAAATGGGCCTACAAAGTCCTGATCTTCCAATGGGTGATTATCTACACGCTCATCCTGGGGCTTGTTGCAGGACGCATAATCTCACCCATCGCAGTCGCATCACTGCTGACTGTACCCACCATTGTAAAGCTGCTCAGGATCATTCCAGGAATCCAGGACTGGCAGGAGCTGAACAGCTACGGCCACTATATAAGAAAGCTTTACCTCCTGAACGGTCTTATCATAGTGCTTGCCGTACGGGTCTAGAACAGGAACTTTTCAGGGACCGAACAGCGGCACCGGTACGCAAAAAGTTCATAACCAAATGTAAAACATGCGAATATTCAGAGCCTGTCAGATTTGGCAACAATCCGTAAAAGTTCTTTTAAAACAATGTCTTGAATAAAAAAACCCGAAACCATGGTTTTGGTATCCATATTGCAACTAAAAGGGAACGTTAACAAAAAAAAATTATCCAACGACGAGGATAAGAGGGTTAATATAAGTAAGCAAGAGTAATTAAGGAGGATACCAAATGGAACGCAATAAATTCATATCAGGATATTGGCTGACACTGGCTGTTGCCGTGGTTTTTGCAGCAGCTATCTTTCTCACAGTGCCCACAGCGACCAAAGCAGCTTCAAATTTTACAGGTTTCGGCTTTGTTAGTGGTAATGTTACCTTTACTGATGTTCCCGTTCCTACCAATTCGGGCAGCGTCGATCCAGTTGATGGATTCGTGGATCAGTACGTAAATGCTGGTGGAGATGATCCTGATGAACTTCGGGAAGAGCTTCTCGAGGCCCGGAAAGATGGTGAAGACCTTCAAGTAGCTTACAATCACTTTGTGAACGACGATGATGATGACGATGATGACGGTGATGACGATGATGATGACGATGATGATGACGACCATGGTGACGATGAAGGTGATGACGGAGACGACGACTAAACGGCTTTCCTCCTAACGCAACAGGGGTTTCTTTGGCTGGCCCCCTCGAAAGAGGGGGCTTTTGTTATTAATTTCTGGTTTCCTGTTCCTGGTTTCTAGTGAACCAATCAGCTAATTTCCAATGCTCCAATTACTAATAGCTCTACACCCGCACTCCTGACTTAACTGACAACTTTCAACCTTCAACTTTATAAAGATACTTGACGATTCACCACATCCCGTCTTTACTTTGTAATTACAACAGGGTCGTAAAAAGCCATGGATGGACTTTTTACGACACTATCATAAGAAGGGCCATCTTTTTCTGATCATAAGAAGGGCCATCTTTTTCTGTAACGTTTTTTACCGAGCAATGTCTAATCAGTAAAGGAACCAAGAATGCACCCGGATGAGTTTCGCACCGAGTATGAAAAATGCAGCGGGAATTTATACAGCTTTCTGGTCAGAACGATTGGAGATGTTGATGATGCGGCGGATGTACTACAGGAAGCAGTCTACAGAGCGTACAAGAGCAGAAAACGCTTCCGGGGAGATTCCTCCTTTT
>QIFJ01000182.1 GCA_003229755.1 Pseudomonadota bacterium | reverse complement strand
CCCAGTATCCCCATGAGCAAATTGTTGAAATCGTGGGCTATACCCCCCGCCAGGATCCCCAGGCTCTCCAACTTCTGGGAGTGGTGGATCTGGGCTTCCAGCTTCTTTCGTTCTGTGATGTCCCTTATTATAGCTGTAAAGTTAATATGGACGTCTGTTTTCCATGATGCCAGGGAGATCTCCGCGGGAAACTGTTCTCCGTCCTTTCGGAGACCCTCCACCTCCACTGTACTGCCAATGATCTTCTCTTTTCTGGTTTTTAATAGCCTCTCCATACCCTGGGTGTGGGCCTCACGATAGCCCTGGGGCATGAGTTCTGTAACCCTCATACCCATGGCTTCCTTTTCCGGGTAACCGAAAACTGCTTCGGCTGCATGGTTCCACGATGTTATCTTTCCTGAAGCATCAGCAGAGATGATAGCATCGGTAGCCGATTGGATAAGGGTACGGTACTGTTCTTCGCTTTTCAGCTGACCCTCCTCAGCCACTTTGCGTTTGGTTATGTCGGCGAACATTGCCATTGCCGCTACTGGAACGCCCTCGTCCACTACCGGAGCCGTGGAGATGCTTACGTTTACAGGTGTTCCATCCTTTTTCAGACGTACCATTTCCTGGTCAAGCAGCTTTTCACCCTCAAGTGTTCTTTTGATCATATCCAGAAATTCTTCCCTGCCCTTTTCCAGTACAAGTGGGCTGATACGCCCCACCGTTTCCTCAGCCTTCCAGCCGAATATACGTTCCGCCGCCGGGTTCCAGGTCATGATCCTGCCTTTGGGATCGGCTGTTACGATCGCAAGGGGGGAGCCGTCTATCAGGGCATTTAAACTGCTGAGCGCTTCTTTCAGGGCTTTTTCGGCTGTGTGTTTTTCGGTGATATTGCGGAATACTCCCAAGAGCAGGGGTTTTCCTTCCACGAGGAATTTATTAGCCGTGACCTCCACCAGCACCTCGGTGCCGTCCTGGCGTATCACAACATTTTTTATTGGTACGCTCGTTGCTCCTTCCTTTGTTTCAGGCAGCATCATTAGATCCACCCAGGAGTTTTCATCGGCGTGAGCGGGGTGAAGTTCGGCATGATGCATGCCGATGATCTCATCAATGGGCAGGTCAAGAAGCGTAGACGCAGCATGGTTGGCATCCAGGATAATGCCGGTCTCTGGATCTGTGAGGAATATAGCGTCAGGCGCATTCAGGAAAATTGTCTTGTGCATATCACCTGCTACAACATAAGTGGATATGTTGAAAGTGAAAGTTTGTCAGATTTTCTATAATATCGTCATTACTGCCAGTTGTCCATTATGTAATAATGTTTGTCTAACATTCTAAATTGGATAGGTACATTTGTTAGTTGATGGTTATTAGTTCACTGGAAACAGCCCCGGGATCACGAATCGGAACTGTTTCGTCTGCACAACAATAACTGCACCTCCTTTGTAACGGCAGGGACTATACAATCCTGAAAGCGATATTTTACGGGCTATAATGAAAGGGGGGGTAACAATAACCCGGCAGGAGGTATTCAGAATGAAAAAGGGCAGGTATTATTTCAAGACTACAGTTGACATTCCCTACGATCAGGCTGTTGAGAGGGTCAGGGAGGAATTGGGTAAAGAGGGTTTCGGAGTTCTCACAGAGATAGACGTTAAGGCGACATTGAAAAAGAAACTGGATGTGGATTTTAAGCCTTACATCATACTCGGAGCGTGCAACCCGCCTTTGGCCTACAAAACCCTGCAGATCGAAGAACAGCTCGGCCTGATGCTTCCGTGTAACGTTGTCGTCCAGGAAGGTGAGGGCGGCAGCACGATAGTCTCGGCAATAAGCCCGAAAGATGTAATGGAGCCCGTGGGGAACGAGGATCTGGCACCGGTGGCAGAAGAAGTGTCGGAAAAACTGAGGAGGGTGATAGAATCGCTCTAGCTGGTTCCAGGTTCCAGGTGATTTTTACAACTTTTAACTACTTGGAACTTGGAACCTGGAACATGGAACTCGGTCTCTCTCTATCCCTTTAATTTAAGTTCCATTGCCTCAACCGGTCCCCAGCTCCCGGCTTCGTAGGTCTTGAGCCGATCGGCCCTGTCGGAGCAGATCTCGCACTCGTGCAGGACAGGCTCCAGGAGTTTCCATGTCAGGTCAATTCCGTCCTGACGCCAGAAGAGCATCTGGTCCCCGTTCATGCAGTCTAGCAGCGCTTTTTCATATGCATCCAGAACAGGGCCGTCGTATCCCTGAAGGTAGTTAAAATCCATGGCGACGGAACGAAGGCGGACCTTCGCTCCGGGGCTTTTAGTCTGAAACTTCAGTGAAATATGCTCCCTGGGCTGAATACCCAAGGTCAGGATATTTTCTGAGATATGGTCTCCAAGGATATCCCGGAACATTGAGTGAGGTATTTCCCTGAATTTGATGACGATCTCGGTGAGCTTCGCGCCCAGCCTCTTTCCGGAGGTGAGGTAGAACGGAACACCCTGCCATCTCATGTTGTCCACAAAGACCCTCATCATGGCGAATGTAGAGGTCAATGAATCGGCGTCAACTCCCTCTTCTTCCCTGTAGCCTCGGACTTTAACGCCATCCACCGTGCCTGGTCCGTATTGACCCAGGACCAGATTTCCATAAACATCTTCGGCGGCAATGGGCTGCAGCGCGCTGAAGACCTTCACCTTCTCATTGTTAACAGCGTCGGACTCGAAGTCGTTGGGAGGCTCCATGGCCGTGAGGGCGAGAAGCTGCATCATGTGGTTCTGGAACATATCACGAAGAACCCCGGATTTGTCGTAGTACCCGGCCCTTTTCTCCACGCCAAGGGACTCGGCGGCGATAATATCCACATGATCGATGTAATTCCGGTTCCAGATCGGCTCGAAGATCGCGTTCGCAAAGCGGAGCATCAGGATATTCTGAACGGTTTCCTTGGCCATGTAATGATCGATGCGGAAGATCTGACTCTCGTTAAAATTTTCATGGATGGTTCTGTCCAGGTCGGCTGCCGAGGCCCTGTCACTGCCGTAGGGCTTTTCCACCACTATCCTGGACCAGCCGTTGCCTCCTTCGTTTTCCGCAGAGAGCCCCGCCCTGCCGAGAAGCTGGGCTGTGGTCTTGTAGAGGAACATGGGAAGGGACAGATAAAAGATGCGGTTGCCGGCAGTGTCCACATCTTTCTCAAGATCTCTCAGAAAGGTCGCAAGCTCATGGTAGGAGCCCTCGGAGTCATAGGAGATGGGCAGATAGTGCAGACGGGCTTCAAATTCAGCCCATCCCTTCATATCAAGGCCCGATTCCTCAGCCGGGCCGCGGAGCTTGACGCGGAATTCGTCCGTACTCATTTCACTTCTGGCACAGCCCACGATCAGGTACGGGTCCGGGAGGCCGTTGTTTATAAAAAGGTTGTAAAGTGACGGTATAAGTTTGCGGGAGGTCAGGTCGCCGGAAGCGCCCAGGATAACGATTGTGCATGGATCCGGCGGGCTCTCCAGAAGGCAGTCTTCAGGCGAGATTGTGTCTGTGGTCACGTGTCCTTCCACTATCGCTTCCAGGGTGGTATGGGTGGGCCTGTCCCTGCTGCTCATATTGCTACTCCCGTTCCTTGCTGTCCGAGGACACAACCGCATGTCCGCCGAACTGGTTCCTGAGTGCCGCAAGTACCCTGTCTGAAAAGAGGTTCGCATCCCTTGAACTGAACCGGGAAAAAAGAGACATCGTGATAACGGGCGCGGGCACGTCGGTATCGATGGCCTGCTGTATTGTCCAGCGGCCCTCACCTGAGTCGGAAACATATCCCTCGATGCCCTGGAGTTTCGGATCTTCGCTGAATGCGATCTCTGCAAGCTCCAGGAGCCATGATCTGACTACGCTTCCCTGATTCCATAGATGGGCGACCTGAGAGTGATCCAGAGATTCACTGTATGGGGAGGCCTCCAGAATAGCAAATCCTTCCCCGTAGGCCTGCATCATCCCGTACTCGATACCGTTGTGGACCATCTTGACGAAATGGCCGGCCCCGGTGGGACCGCAGTACAGGTAGCCTTCAGGAGGAGCAAGGGCTTTCAGGGCGGGCTCAATGTGCCGGTAGGCGTTTTCCGGGCCCCCTATCATCATGCAGTAGCCTATCTTCAGACCCCATATGCCTCCGCTCACACCCACGTCCATGTATTGGATCCCCGTACCGGATAGCTCCTCAGCGCGCCGTAGGTCGTCCTTGTAAAAACTGTTTCCGCCGTCGATGATGATGTCGCCAGGCTCCAGCAATTCCTTCAGTTCATCGATAGTGTCGTCAACCGGTTTCCCCGCGGGCAGCATTATCCATGCGGCGCGGGGAGGGGAAAGTTTCTTGACAAGCTCAGATATCGTGGCAGCTCCGGATGCACCAGCCTTCACAATTTCGTCGGTCTTTTCAGGAGACCGGTCTGGCCATGTTCATTCCCATTCTTCCGAGTCCGATCATTCCTATTTTCATATCATGTACCTCCTGTCGGGTCGAGGGACCCTGAGTCCCGCTCCTGGCGGGATCGAAGGGCGAAACCGATCATTCCTGTTTTCATGGTGTTCTCCGTTCAGGCGGAGTTCAACGTCAAGATTATTATGTATAAATTTAGCATACTTCTATGGGGAAGGTTAAAATCAGAAAGCCAGGCGGTCGGGCTTTGGTGCGACCAATGCCCAAAGACCAATGACCAACGTGTCTGTTTCGGATATCAATCTACGTGAGACTTGGGTCATGGGTCCAGGGTGTATCGGGATATGGGTGTTTATCCCTCTCCCTTGAGGGGAGAGGTTAGGAGAGGGTGAGTAACTGTAAAATGGGTCATGAGTCCTGGGTCCTGGGTCTTGGGACCGACACCGGGACGCTGACCACAGGCCCGCCACAGCAGCATGTTGAATAT
>QIFJ01000018.1 GCA_003229755.1 Pseudomonadota bacterium | reverse complement strand
GTTTCCGAATCAGCCGTCAGTCAACAGCTCAGGACCTTGAGGCACCTGTTTCTGGTGGCCAACCGCAGAGAGGGCACGGTCCTTTACTACCGTCTTATGGACGAGCACGTGAGGCAGCTTGTCAACATGGCGCTTGAGCATGTCCGGGAGTAATGGGCCCGGCACTTTAAATCCACCCGTAAGAGGTTGAAAATGGATCAAACCCTTGTTTTTTTCATGAACGTACTGTCCGAAACCTGGGCGCTTCTTCTCGACGCTTCCCTCTATATTCTGTTCGGGATACTCGTCGCGGGTCTTCTCAAGATGTTCCTTTCGCCGGAGACCGTTGCCCGCCATCTGGGAAAGGGAAAATATTCTTCAGTATTCAAGGCGGCGCTGTTTGGAATACCGATACCGCTGTGTTCCTGTGGTGTATTACCCGCTGCCGTCTCTTTGAAGAAACAGGGGGCCAGCAACGGGGCGACCACCGCCTTTCTCATAGCTACACCGGAATCAGGAGTTGATTCGATCTCCATTTCATACGCTTTGCTTGATCCCATAATGACGATTGCAAGGCCCCTTGCAGCCTTCATGACGGCTATTACCGCGGGGATCGCGGAAAATCTTTTCCGGCCGCCTGAATCCGACCAGGCGTATGACGAACTTCAGCCCTGCCAGGTGGATAACTGCTGTGATGGATCGGAGTGTGATCCTGTCGAACACAGGAATCACCACGGCTGGACCGAGAGAGCTCGCGCGGGTCTTACCTACGCTTTCGGGGAGCTCTGGGGAGATCTGGTAGGCTGGTTCCTGGTAGGAATGCTGCTGGCCGGCATTATTACCGCCAGCGTTCCGGAGGACCTGTTTACTTCGTATCTCGGGGGCGGTTTGACATCCATGCTTATCATGCTCCTTGTGGGCATACCGCTGTACATCTGCGCCACTGCATCCACGCCAATAGCGGCGGCCCTGATCCTGAAGGGAGTCAGCCCGGGTGCGGCCCTGGTCTTCCTCCTCGTGGGTCCTGCGACAAATTTAGCTTCCATGACAGTCCTGACAGGGTTTCTGGGAAAAAAAGCTACGGTTCTTTACCTGGGTGCGATCGCTGTTGTCAGTGTGCTGGCAGGATTGGCTCTGGACCTGGTGTATGGCTTTTTAAATATTAATGCCAGTGCTGTAGTCGGCCAGGCCGGTGATATATTCCCCGGCTGGGTGCAGCTTGCTGCCACTGCTGTACTCATTGCAATATCTGTCGGGCCGATCTGGCGCAAAGCCGTCAGCTGGGCCGGCCGGTTGGGCATCGGTGGAAAAGATCCGGCCTGTCCGAGCTGCGAACCTTCATAGATCGTTTGGTTCATCTTCCAATTAGCTGGTGAGATTTCGATAGAGTGTATCTATGAGGCCGGATTTTTGGGTGTAATCACTCGCCTGCGCGTAGGGCTAGCTCCGCTTCGTGATTCACCAAAACCCCGGCTTGATAAATTCTTTTTCACTCAGGGTTTTGGCCAGGGTTCCGGTAAAGGGCCCTGAAGCGAAGCTAAGAGGGGGTTGCGAAGGCGAGTGATTACACCAAAACCCCGGCCATATGAATAGAAATTTCACCAACTAATTGGGAGATGAATCGATGGGGACAAACCTGGCGATCCTCCGGTTGCCGAAATCGGCTATGTAGACTGTCCCTTTGCTGTCTATCTCTACATCGGTGGGAAACCTCAGGCCTGCCGGTTTGCTTTTGTTCGAGCCGATAGTTACGAGAAATTTTCCTGTCGGTGAAAACTTCTGGATCCTGTTGTTATAAAAGTCCGCTACGAATATGTTCCCGTCCGGTCCTGCGGATACTGCCGTTGCCGTCTTGAACCATCCATTGAAGGGGCCATGAATGTTTGTTGCAAAAGGCCCTCCCCACTTGCGTAGAAACGAACCGTCCGGTCTGAAGACCTGTATCCGGTCGTTATAGGCGTCGGCGATGACAAGGCTCCCGTCGGCCAGCAGGGCCACATCAGTGGGATAGTTGAAAAGATTCTTCCTGATACCTTTTCTACCCGTAATTCCGTACTGTTTAATGAAATTACCCTCAGGTGTAAGGACCTGAACCCGGTGATTAAAAAAATCGGCCACGTATATCCGGCCTGCATCATCGACCTGTACTCCGGACGGGGAGTCGAATTCCCCCGGGCCCGACCCGGAAGAACCGATCACCCCCAGCGGCTCACCCTGCAGGGAGAACACCTGGATCCTGTCGTTGAGGTACTCAGCGACATACAGCTTTTTGCCTGCAGGATCCACATCCATCAGCATCGGTCTGCCCAGTTCTCCAGGGCCGTCCCCCTCGCGAGCGAAGTCCCTGATGTAATTCCCATCTCTGTCAAATACAACGATACGGTGAGAACCGGCATCGCTTACAAAGATCTCTTTTCCGGCAATAGCAATGCCGATAGGCTCAGGTTCGGCGCCGCTCTTACTGGTCGGAAGGGTCCAGGATCCAGCGAACCGGTAGCCCGTTTCACGCGCCATGGGGAACCAGCGCCACCATACCGATAAAGCCAGAAGCAGCAGGATTATTAATACAACGGCCCGGCGTGACATTAGAGGTTCAGCAAAAGATAAGTGATGAAAATGACCGGTCTTGTACGCGCACACAATCCCATGAACTCCCCCAGGCTATAAGTGAGTTTCCACGGCCAGGCTGAAACGATAATCCGATTCGGGCTGATTGCCGTTCAGATCCTGATCCACGGGGAACTGGATGCCACCTTTGAGTGCCCAGTTCCTGTACGTATAGAAAAACGATGGGGACAGGAACAAACGGGTGCCGCCGGAGTCAGCGGCATCTACCCCGAAAAGTTCCTTCCGATCGCGTGATTCGAAATTCAGCTCGGCGATGACGACGAGGTCGGGCCGGAGATATACAGTCTTTCTGGGGCGGACACCGATAGCGAGATCCGCAAAAAAGGCGTTGCCTGCGCGCAGGCCCCCACCGCCTTCGGTGTTCAGGCGATACCGTACATCTCCGAAGTAGTACCATTTAAGGGATTCTCTCGCGACTGCAAGGCCAAAAAGATAGTCTGTGGAGCCGCTTCCGAGACGGAGTGTTTTATCATCGTCACCCGTCGGGAGCTTCACACCCGTAATGACAGCTGCCGAGTCCTGAACTCCGATCCCGTCCCGGCGCCAGAATCGGTATTTCGTTCTGACTGAGATATCACCGGTACCTGATGATTCGTTAGTACTGCTGCGTTCGAGTATATAAGGGATGGCCAGGGTGGCTGACAGGTTGGCTGTAATGCCGTAGATGATCTCGCTTGTCACCACACGTTCATTTTCAACTTCGCCTGCGCCGGACGCTTTTTCCCCCTCCAACTCCATCTCCAGGCCAAACCCGCCCTTGAAGATCGTGTGGGGACCGAGGCCGAAAATAGGCTCGTGGGCCAATGCACTGCCGGATGTTAAAAAAACGGACAGGATTGCTGCTGCAATTACCGCAGGTCTGTTCATGGGGAGATACCTTTCAGCGATTCGGGGTACAGAGTCCAGGATCCTTCAGGCTGGTCCTGAACTATTCCCTGGACTTCCACAGCTTTTCCGGTCTCGATGTATTCGGAAAACTGCTTTTTTTGTTCGGTTTTCATGTCCCCCAGGGTAAGCAGCTCTTCGGGGCCGCCGTATTGAAGAAGAAACTTTTCGCCGTCTTTGCGCGCTATTCCGGTTACCCTGACTTTCATCTGTTTGAGGCTGAATCCGGAGTCTTTAACAGCCCCGGGAACCTGCCCGATATTCACCGAACGGTCATCTTTACCCGTTATTATGACTACGCCCTTTTCCATCTGGACATCTATGGATTTGACGCCTTCGACCCTCTTGAGTTTTTTCTCGATCCCGTAGGCGCAAAATGGACAGGCAAGGCCTTCTACCGTCACCGTTACTTCGAGGATCCGGGAGTGCGCCGCCTGTGGAAGAAAGGTGCCCGTCAGAAAAATTACAATACTGAAGACGAGGAGCCATCTTTTTCTGATCATTTTGTATGCCTCCTATCATTATTTTTTTTCAGCACGTACCAGTCCGGTTCAATGGCGTCCAGGATAGGGCATTCACCTACCGGGCCATCACCGGCACAGACATCGACCAGCTTTGAAAGGGCCATTTTCATCTTCTTCATGGCAATGATCCTGGCCTCGATATCGCCGAGCTTCACCCTGGCCACACGCCTGACGTCGCTGCATGTCGTATCGGGTCCCGTCTTGAGGGACAGAAGGTCCTGGATCTCCTTGAGGGAAAATCCAAGGTCCTTGGCGTGCCTGATAAAACGGACCCTCAACGGCGTATCTTCAGGGTATTGACGGTAGCCTGCTTCATTGCGGGGCGGCTCGTTAACAAGACCATTTCGCTCATAGAACCTCATGGTCTCGACTCCCACCCCCGCGAGTTTCGCCACCTGTCCAATAGTCAACGGCTTCATTGATCCACCTCCGTTTCGAATCGCCTGTAGAGCGTAACAGGCCTCCTCGATATCTCTAAAGTATAGCCATATATCTGCTGAAACTCAGCAGATAATACAGGCC
>QIFJ01000042.1 GCA_003229755.1 Pseudomonadota bacterium | reverse complement strand
CTCAACCAATGGGCTCCGGATGCAAAAGCTGGAGACTACATCGTGTCAGCTTATATCGAAGCGATAAAACCAAAGTAAAGACATAGTACCACCACATCATCCCAAACTTTAATTCATGTCATTCCCGTACCTTGACGGGAATGACTACATACTATATTGTTAGTAAGTACTTACTTATATGCTGAGGAGATATCGATTATGCCTGGACAATCAGATACGGAATTGAAGCTTCTTGAAGCCACCCTGGAGCTGATATCGGAGAAGGGTTACCTGGGCGCCACCACCAGGGAAATAGCCCACAGGGCAGGAGTCTCCGAATTGACACTCTTCAGAAAGTTCAAAAAGAAGGAAAAACTTTTCGAGGAGGTCTTGAAAACACAGACATTTCTCCCCCTTCTCAGGGAAACTGTAGTGGAGGTGGAGGATCTGGAACCCGCAAAGGCTCTTGAAACGATCGGAGTTCGTTACCTCCAGACACTCAAGGAACGCAAGATGTTCATCAAGATAATCCTGTCTGAATTCAATACCTACCCCGAAAAGGTAAGGAACGTCCATATGACGTTCGTCAGGGAAATGGAGGGCACACTGCAGGGCTACCTGGAAAAGCTGCAGAATTCCGGCAAGCTCAGAGAGGTTTCTCTGGAAGTGGCCGCCCGGACATTTCTCAGAATGCTTTTTTCCTTCTTCATCCTGGAAGAGATCATCAGGAACCAGAGCATCTCCGGCAAGACGTTAAAAAAAACCGTACATGAGATCGTAGATATCTTCATGTACGGAACCGTATCATACCCCGAAACAGGTTAACTTGTTCAGGTGAGGGTACTATGTGGAAAATTTTAAGGGTAATAACAGTATTGCTCTTCGCAGCTACTCTGGGCATCCGGGAAAGCGCCGCCCTGTCCCTTCAGGAGGGCTTACAAATTGTTACCACTGAAGGGTGGGACGTTAAGATCGCCAGTCAGAGGGAATCATCTGTCGCTGCGGGAGTACCCCTGGCAAGGGCCAGGCGTCTGCCCCGGATTGATCTGTTCGGCAGCCAGACTATTCTCTCAAATCAGCCCGAGGCGATCTCCACCCTGGGTGGAACGTTTCCCTTGTCAGAAAGAGACTTCATCACCTACGGCTTTACAGCCAACCAGACACTCTATGATTTCGGAAGGTCCGGTTCATCTCTAAAAGCCGCAAAGGAAGGGGCAAGAGCCCAGAGCTTCAGGACCGCCGGATCCAGGAATACAGCGGCCCTGAATTTTATCCTCGCGTATATATCCCTCCTTGAAGCGGAAAGGCTTCTGGAAGTGACGGAAAAAGAGATCACATCATTCAGGATCCATCTCGATGACGCCAACGCCCTGTTCGACGAGGGAGTAGTGACTATTAACGACGTTCTGGCGGCCGAGGTAAAACTTGCGGACGCTCTCCAGAGAAACCTCACGTCAAAAAGTGACAAAGACCTTTGGGCTGCAAGGTTGAACTTCATGATACTTCGCCCGCTCTCTGAAGCGGTGGATCCCGAGGAAATAAGCACTGTAATCCAGGCAGGAGAGATCTCTATCAATGAGATCTATTTGCGCGCCTTGAAGATTCGCCCGGACGTTAATGCCTTGCGCCACGAGATACAATCCGGGACGGCCCGGCTCAGGGCCATAAAGGCAGAGCGCTACCCCAGTATCTTCGCCAACGGCGGATACGAGTATCAGGAGAACCAGTACAGGGTACACCAGGACAACTGGACCCTGGCCGCCGGTATCAAGCTCAGCCTTTACTCAGGCGGGTCTAAGAGCGCCTCTGTTACACGGGCTGAGGCTGAGCTCGAAGCCCTGAAAGCTGAGGAGAACAGGCTGTCTGCCATGATCAAACTGGAGATAAAGGATGCGTATCTTGACTTGAATACAGCTGCTCTGAAGGTAATGGTAGCCGAAAAGGCTGTCAAGCAGGCTCGCGAGAACCTAAGGCTAAGGGAGCTAAGCTACGAAGAAGGAGCGGGCACCGGATCGGATGTTCAGGACGCGGTCGCCCTGCACGCCCTGGCGGAGCAGAATTACTGGCGGGCGGTGTACGGCAGATGGAGAGCCCAGACGATGCTGCTTTATGCCGAAGGCGCCGACCTTGCTGAATATTACTCAAGAAGAAAATTGATGACTTCCCAAGAAGTCGTTGTTGATAGTGTCGTAAAAAGTCCATTCATGACTTTTTACGACACTATCAACCGAAAACATGAGCACAACGGAGCTAAATCCGGAGGAAAGCGTGATGGATAACGATCAGGGGTCACCTGAAAACAGGGCAAACAAAAAGAAAAAGGGCTTTGCTATTTTCGGAGCCGTAACTCTTGCAGGCCTTGCGATTCTGTTCTTCTACCGAGGATACTCTAAGACCCATCTAAAGACGGATGATGCCTTTGTCGAAGGAGCCATCCACATCATCTCTTCACGAGTCCCGGGAACTATTAGATCGGTCCTGGTCAGAAACAACCAACCGGTCAAAACCGGCGATATGCTCGTTGAGCTGGAAAGGGAGATCCTGTCCCAGAAGCTGGCCGAAGCCCTGGCCTCCTACGAGGCAGAGAGAAAACGCCTCGAGGAGAGGAAGCTTCTTGTGGAAGCAAAAAAGACAGGCATCGAAGCGGTACGGGCTGGACTTGACAAAGCCCTGTTTTCAAGAGCGGAGCTGAAGACAACGGTGTCCGTAAGGGCAGCCGAAGTGTCAGCAAGTGCCGCGTCCAAAGGGCAGGCGGAGCTAGATCTTGCCAGAGCCGAAAGCCTTCTTGAAAAAGAGGTGATCCCGAAAGAGAGATACGACAGGACGAAAACCCGGTATGACGGAGCGCAAGCCGCTCTTGACGCAGCCGTTCGACGGAAACTTCAATCGGAAGTTGCTCTCAAGGCCCATGAGAGTTCTATCCGGCAGGCAAGGGCAGCCCTGAAGGTGGAAAAGACCCTGTTTTTGCAGAACCAGGTGGGTATAGAAACACAGAAGGAAATAGTCAGGAGACAACAGGCCCGGATGGAACTGGCAAAGCTGAACTTGTCCTACACGGATATAACAGCCCCGACAGCCGGCAACGTGACCCGCAAATCGGTTGAGGTGGGCAACCAGGTTCAGGTGGGTCAGCCCCTGATGACCATCGTGTCGCTTAAAAGCGCCTATATAGTGGCCAACTATAAGGAAACCCGACTCAAGTACATCAAGCCCGGGCAGGTTGTAAAGATCAGGATAGATGCCTATCCCGATAAGAAGTTCACCGGAAGGGTGGACAGCATCATGGCGGGCACGGGGGCCGCTTTTTCCCTGTTTCCGCCGGAAAACGCCAGCGGGAACTACGTGAAGGTAGTGCAGCGGGTACCAGTCAAGATAGTCTTCGACAACCTTGCAGAGGCCCGTGAATTTCTCCGTGTGGGAATGTCCGTAGTACCCACCGTTCTTACGAAGAGATAATATCTGTCCAACGAGCAGACCGCTCCTCTAATTACTGAAGCGAGGAATCCAGCCTGTGACTGAAGGCCAAAAACAGGTCAACAAATGGCTCATAGCAGTTGCAGTTATGCTGCCGACTCTTATCGAGATCATTGACACATCCATCGTCAATGTCTCCCTGGATCATATACGGGGTTCTCTGTCGGCCGGTATCGACGAGTCAACCTGGGCGATAAGCGCGTATCTTGTCTCAAACGCCATAGTAATTCCCATGTCAGGATGGTTCTCAAGGCTTTTTGGGAGGAAGCGATACCAGATCGGGTCGATACTGATCTTCACAGTGAGTTCGTTCATGGCCGGCGCCTCATGGAGCTTCCAGAGTCTGATTTTCTTTCGTGTGATGCAGGGCCTTGGAGGAGGAGGCCTGATACCGGTCAGCCAGGCCATCCTGCTGGAGGCTTTCCCCCGGGAAGAGCACGGAATAGCCATGGCCATATTCGGCATGGGCGTCATGGTCGGCCCCATTTTGGGACCTCTTCTGGGCGGGTGGATCACCTACAACTGGAGCTGGAGGTGGATCTTTTACATCAACATTCCCATCGGGATGCTCTCTATCCTTTTGAGCGTGCTCTTCATTCACGATCCTCCGTATTTAAAAAGGTCGAAGATGACCATTGATTACCTGGGTTTTATCCTTCTCGCTATCGGTCTGGGAGCCATCCAGTTCGTCCTGAGCACGGGCCAGCGTGATGACTGGTTTGCTTCACCCACGATCATGGGAATCACCATAACAGCGGTAATCGCCCTGGGTTTTTTGATAATCAACGAACTATACGATGATCATCCCATCGTTAACCTTAAGCTTTTCAGGGACAGGAGCTTCACCGGGGGTTCAGTCGTTATGTTCTTCGTTTTCTTCAACCTCTTCGGAAGCATCGTTCTCCTGCCCATCTTCCTTCAGGTTCTCATGGGATACACTTCCCTGCAGGCGGGACTGATCCTCGGCCCTGGCGGTATTGCAAGCCTTATAACGATGCCCATCGTGGGCATACTTGTGGGCAAGATAAACCCGAAGCGTATTCTCGCTGTGGGCGTTGCCGTCAGCGCAGGCACAACCTATTACATGTCCCTTTTCAATCTTCAGACCGATTTC